>JABDRC010000300.1 GCA_013041945.1 Halobacteria archaeon | reverse complement strand
TGTGCCTGGACCGGGTGTGGCAAGCGAGCCGCGAGTGCCCCAGAAGCGGATTCGCATCGGCTTCCTCCTGAACCATGTTCATTTTTGTTCGCCGGATCGCATTGTCGGACCGATGCGATGGCCTTGTAATCGAGTATACGCCCCTCCCTAACCGACACAAATCAGTATAGTGTAAATAAACCATGATCCATATCTCCCGACAGAACGCGCCATTGGTACAACCGGCGCCGCCTGGCCTTCGGACCAAACCGGCCGGACTGGTCCGCACTTCACCCTTTATGCCCTGCGCAGAAAGGCAAGCCAGCGCGCCAGGTTCAGCAGGCTGGCAAGCGAGCCGGCGACATAGGTGAAGGCCGCCGCACGCAGCACCCGGCGCACCGCCGTCTCGTCTTCGGCTTGAATGTAGCGGCCGTCCCTGAGGATCGGTAAGGCCTTGCCGAAGCTGGCATCCAGCTCGACCGGCAGTGTGACCAGGTGAACCAGTGTGGCACTGGCCATACTGCCCAGCCCGATGGCACCCATGATGAAGCCGGCAGCCGGCGCACGGGTGATCATCAGGGCAACCGGCAGCAGGAACATGGCAGCGGCACCGAGTTGCTGGGTCGTTTGCGCGACCTTGACCAGGCGATGGCGCAGCGCAAGCTTCGGCTCGTTGCGCTGATGCTGGATGGCATGGCCGACCTCGTGCGCCGCCACCGCAACGGCCGTTAGCGATTTGTGTTTGTAATTGTCGGGGCTCAGGCGCACCGCACGCTGCTCCGGATCGTAATGGTCGCCCTTCTCCGTTATCTCCACCGGCACGTCTGTCATTTCAAAGCGGTCCAGCAGGTGGCGTGCCAGCTCCCCGCCGGTCCCGGGAATCCGCGGGAGCACACCGGCGTAGCGCCGGAAGGTGTAGCGTGCCCACAACTGCGGGGCCAGTATCAGCAGCACCAGAAATAGCAGTATAAGTACAATATGCATGACTTGTTAATGATCGAACCCGGTGGGCCGCTCCCAGGCATTATGGCATTCGCTGCCGTGCACGCTACCCGGGATTATCGCAGATTCCGCCATGCAGCAGCATGCGCCTGTCTGCCTGTGGAGTCACATTAATGAATAAACGGATCGGATTGAGTCGAACTGGTCCTTAATAGTCCAGCACGGTGGTGAGCTGGTTACAGCCGGATCAGGTCCATGCACCGCGTCTCAGCGCAGGATGCAAGAGACTCCGTTATGTGCCCTTCGGGATGTCACCAGGAGGAATCGTCCTGACATGGATATCCCGCTGCGGGAACGGTATGGTGATACCCGCTGCACGGAATTCCCGGTCAATCGCGACATTCAGTTCATGGGTGATGTCAATCATCCTGTCGATCTGACGTATAAAGCAACGCAGTTCAAATTCCAGCGCACTGTCTCCAAACCGTCTGAACAGTGCCTTCGGCGGGGATACTCCAGGCTGCTCCACCAGCACGCCCTCATGTTCCCTGGCAACACGCACCAGTATAGTTATGACCTTCGCTACATCAGAACCATAGGCGACCCCTACGGGGATGATAATCCGCCCCCATGGATCCCGCAGCATCAGGTTGGATACCTTGTTGGAGATCAGCTCTGAATTGGGAACAATGACGTCCGCCCGGTCGAATGTCTCGATCTGGGTGGAACGAATACTTATCTTGCGAACATATCCCTGCGTATCGCCGACAACAATCCAGTCGCCGGTACGCACGGGTCGTTCAAACAGCAGGATCAGGCCGGAAACGAAATTATTGACGACATTCTGGAGACCAAACCCGATGCCTACGGACAGGGCACCGGCAATAATCGCAAGATTGGTATAGCTTATGCCCGCAACACCCAGCGCGATTAGCAGAGAAATCAAAACCCCCGCATAGCCACTCACCGTGACCATGGCTTCTCTGCCGCCTCTGTCCAGGCGGGTGCGTTTCACCAGTTCGGTTACTACACGCTTCTTGAACCACCCTGACAGGCTGATACCTGCGGCAAGAACAGTAATCGCTCCCAGTAACTGTACCGGTGCAATACGCAGTGAGCCGACACTGAAACCTTCCGTGGCATATTCCACAAGCTGGCTGAGCCAGTGCTCCGACTGGCCCCACACCCAGAGGAACCACAGCAAAAAAATCGACCAGACGAGTAAAGAGGTCGCCAGGCGCAGCCAGATCAGGCCTGGTACCACCTCCCGCGCCTTCAGGTGCATCCATCTACGCAGCATTTTTTGCCACGCGTATCGACCTTGATCAAGACCATCGTAAAAATAGACGAACGAGCTGGAAACAGAACTGAAAACGCCAAGGCCAATTACCGTACCACCGAAGCCCAGCAGCAGATAATCCGAAAGATTCCTGTATCCCGCGGTTTCAGCCACCGCAATGATCAGGACAGCCACCACCAGCAGCAAACGTGAAGTACTCATCCCCGCCAGGCCGGGCACCCGGCCCAGAATCACCGCCGACCAGAGCAGGCTGACAAACAGCAGCCAGACCATTATTGTGCGCAACAGGAGGTAGTGAGGATCCGGCAGCCGTATAACGGCTTCGGCGGTGGATATCAAACCACCCAGTATCAGCAATCCCACGAGGATTTTTAGCCAGCGATCCAGTGTTATAGCGTCATGTGCGGCCAGCCCGGCCGACCGGCGACCGACAAGCCAGATACGCAGGAAAACGTCAATGCCCAGCCATGCCAGTATGCCCAGCACGAGTCGGGTTATCAGGGGCGGCGGCCACCCGGGCAGATATATCATGAGTGCTACAAATACACCGGCACCCGCCAATAGCCACGGGACAGCCATTATAAATGGCTGACTGTCTCCGTCGCGCCGGTGATACTGGAACCAGCGCCGACGCCAGACAACAGCCGCAATCAGCAACACTACAAATACTGTCAACACAACCCATCGTTGTGGAGGTGACAAGCGTTCCCAGCCGCTCCCTTCATCAAGAAATCCGGCAACCAGCCGCGACCAGGGGCGCGGATCTCCGATTACGTCAACAACAACCCCGGGGGTCGATACCCCGCGCGCCAACAAGCGGGCTTTCAGAGCTGCATTCTGTCGAGACTGGATTCGCTCAATCAACTCCTGAGATGACTGGGCAATCTGTTCACAGGCGATGCGCCGCTTCTCGGTACCGTTAACATCGGTATCCAGCTCACGTCG
>JABDRC010000160.1 GCA_013041945.1 Halobacteria archaeon | reverse complement strand
TGGGCGCAATCAACGGGCTGACGGTGCCGTTCCTGGTCGATACCGGTGCATCGACCGTGGCCATGAATTCGGCCCAGGCGCGCAGACTGGGGATCGACTTCCGGGTCGACGGCGAGCCGGCGACGGTAGTCACGGCCTCCGGCCGGACCGATGCCTGGAAATTAAAACTCAGGAGCGTGAAGGTCGGTGCACTCGAGGTGAAGGGGGTCGAGGCGGTGGTGATCGACGGCGAGCAGCCGGCAACCACCTTGCTGGGAATGAGTTATCTCGGCCGGGTCGAGATCAACAACGACGGGCAGTTGATGACGTTGCGTTTAAAGTATTAATTCTACTCGCACACAACGTTTGCTCCTGCGAGCCTGTCGATTGGCGTAGGAGCGCAGGAATGGCCGCTACCGGCATCCTGCCTTTCGCGGCACTTGTACATCCTTGTACATCGCGCAAACAGTACAGGATGGGCTGTTCGCGGACAGCGTCCGCTCCTGCACCCTGTCTATCAGAGCGTTTCCTTGGTGTGCTGGATCAGGGCGTAGGCGGAGTGGTTGTGGATGGATTCGAAGTTCTCCGATTCGACGGTATAGGCACTGATACGGTTGTCCTCGTTCAGGCGGGCGGCAACGTCACGCACCATGTCCTCGACGAACTTCGGATTGTTGTAGGCGCGCTCGGTGACATGTTTCTCGTCGGGCCGCTTGAGCAGACCGTAGAGTTCGCAGGAGGCCTCGTTCTCGACCAGTTCGATCAGGTCCTCGATCCAGACGAAGCCCCGGGTCTCGGCGTTGACTGTCACATGCGAGCGCTGGTTGTGCGCGCCGTACTCCGAGATCTTTTTTGAGCAGGGGCACAGGCTGGTGACCGGCACCACCACCTTGATGTTCATCTTCGTTTTGCCGTTGTTGATCTCGCCGATCAGGCTGACATCGTAGTCCATCAGGCTCTCGACACCGGACACCGGCGCGGCCTTGTTGACGAAGTAGCTGAAGCTCATCTCGATGTGGCCGGCCTCGGCTTCCAGGCGCTCGGTCATCTCGGTGAGCATTTTGCGGAAGGATTCGACCGTGATTTCGTATTCGTGGAGATTGAGAATCTCGACGAAACGTGACATGTGCGTGCCCTTGAAGTTGTGCGGCAGGTTCACGTACATGTTGAAATTGGCGATGGTGTGCTGCTCGCCGCCGGAACGGTCTGTCACCCGCACCGGGTGACGAATGTCCTTGATGCCGACCTTGTCGATGGGGATCTGGCGCGTGTCCGTGCTGCCCTGCACGTCGGCAATGGCGTCGGTTTTGTCCTGTGCCAGTTCTGTGGGTGTCATGTCCGGTGTTCCAGTCGATCGAGTCAAACAGCGTAGCGGGCGGTTAACTGCCTGAATATCCGCCACAAGGGGTAGATGCCGCAGGGCCGTGCGCCTGATACCTGAGTGCGTTAGTAAGATATTACCCGACCGGCAGGACCGGCGCAATCGGGCTGGTGCCGCCAGTTCGTGAATTATCTATTTCTTTCAACAATATAGGTGGCTATCCAGCGCAACGGGTCCGCGCTTTCGGGAAAGCCGGCGAGGCTGTCCAGCGCGTCCTGGAGCAGCTCGCGGGCACGCTGGCGCGCGGCGTCCAGCCCAAGCAGGGCAGGGTAGGTGGATTTATCGAGCTGTTCGTCCATACCGGTGTGCTTGCCCAGCATGCGGGTCTCGCCCTCGACATCGAGGATATCATCGCGGATCTGGAAGGCGAGACCGATACACTTGGCGTAATGATCGAGCTTTTCCAGCGGGCCGTCTTCCGTGCCGCGGGCGTTGATCGCGCCGAGCATGACGCTGGCGCGGATCAGCGCGCCGGTCTTGTGGATATGCATGTCTTCCAGCTCGGCGATGTTGAGCTGTTGCCCGGCCGCGCCCAGATCGATCGCCTGCCCGCCGGCCATGCCGCGCGAACCGGCAGCCAGCGAGAGTGTCTCGATCATGCGAATGCGCGTTGCCGTATCCGCTGTGGCTGTGTGGTCATGCGCAAGCAGGTAAAACGCCAGCGACTGCAGCGCGTCGCCGGCCAGGATGGCGGTTGCCTCGCCGAAGGCGCGGTGGCAGCTGGGTTTGCCGCGTCGCAGGTCGTCGTCATCCATTGCCGGCAGGTCATCATGAATCAGTGAGTAGGCGTGAATCAGTTCGATGGCACAGGCCGGGCCGTCGAGGTGTTCTGTTTGAGCGTCGACGGCCTGGCCACTGGCATAGACGAGGGTTGGGCGGATGCGCTTGCCGCCGTCGAGCACGGTATAACGCATGGCCGTGTGCAGGGAGTCCGGGTGGGTGCCGGCGGGCGGCAACCAGTGTTCGAGGGTGCGGTCGAGACGCTGCTGGCAGTCGGCCAGAAAGGCGGCCAGCGGCGGGTCAGGCGTCTTCACTGTCGAAGGGCTTGAGGTTGCCCTCGCTGTCCTGTTCGTTCTTCTGCATCAGGATCTCCACCTTCTGCTCGGCTTCACGCAGTGCCTGCTGGCAGGTCCGGGAGAGTTGCACGCCCTTTTCGAAATGTTCCAGTGACGACTCCAGGCTGAGGTCGCCCTGTTCCATCTTTTCGACGAGTTTTTCCAGCTCGCCCAGTGATTTTTCGAAATCGGGAGTGGTGGTTTTTTTTGGGGCCATCGCTTGCAACTTTTGAGAATTCAGCCTACGTTACATCACCGCGATAAGAAGGGTCAATTCAGGCCATAGTAATTGCCAATCAGGCCATTGCTTGACCCGTATCATGGCCCGGAGTACAGTTTGTTCACGATTTAGAGAGTGTCTAAATCCTGTCGATTTCCACACACAACCCACGTAAAGAGGAATTACCATCATGGATCTTAAAGGCAGCACCACCGAACAGAATCTGAAGGACGCATTTGCCGGCGAATCCCAGGCAAACCGCCGTTATCTGTACTTTGCCGCCAAGGCCGACGTGGAAGGCTACAATGACGTTGCTGCGGTCTTTCGTTCCACCGCCGAAGGCGAGACCGGCCATGCCCATGGTCATCTCGAATACCTGGAGGCCGTCGGCGATCCGGCCACCGGTCTGCCGATCGGTGCCACATCCAGCAACCTGAAGGCCGCCATTGCCGGCGAGACCCACGAGTACACCGACATGTACCCGGGTATGGCCAAGTCTGCACGCGACGAAGGTTTTGATGAAATCGCTGACTGGTTCGAGACGCTGGCCAAGGCCGAGCGATCGCATGCGAATCGTTTCCAGAAGGCGCTCGACGGCCTCGAAGACTGAGTTCGATCCGGTTCGGGACCGCTGCGCGCCCCGGTGCGCAGCGGCCTGCCCGACAGAGATGCACCGGGCAGGGCTGTGCCGCGGGAAATGTGTGCCCCTCCTGCCCCCGCTAATCGCCGGCTGAATGACAACACCTGATTTTTCCCTGCATCCCGGTCCCGGGCCCAGGGTCCGTTCCGTAGCATCGTAAGGATTCTGCAACCATGGCATCTGAAAGCGAAGGTAAACGTGAAGGCAGTCTCGAGGCACCGACCCGGCACCCGCTGGACTGGACCAGCGAGGCGTTCTATGACGAGGACAAGCTGTTTGCCGAACTCGGGCGCGTGTATGACATCTGTCACGGTTGCCGGCGCTGCTTCAACCTGTGTAATGCCTTTCCCACCCTGTTCGATGCCATCGACGAATCCGACACCATGGAGCTCGACGGCGTGCCGCGCAAGGTGTACTGGGACATCGTCGACCACTGCTACCTGTGCGACATGTGTTACATGACCAAGTGCCCGTACGTACCGCCGCATGAGTGGAACGTCGATTTCCCGCACCTGATGCTGCGTGCCAAGGCCGTCAAGTTCAAACAGGGCAAGACCAGGCAGCGCGACCGCATCCTGACCTCCACTGATGCCGTCGGCAAACTGGCCGGCATCCCGATCGTCAGCAACGTGGTGAACGCCACCAACCGCAGCCCCGGCGGGCGCAAGCTGCTCGACAGGTTGCTGGGTGTGCACCCCGATGCCATCGTGCCTGAATATCACTCGAATAAACTGGGCAAGCGGGTCCGGGATGACGTCCTGGCTGCCGCCAATGTCGAACCCGCCGGCCCCACCACCGGCAAGGTGGCGCTGTTTGCGACCTGCTATGGCAACTACAACGAGCCGCACATCGGCGAAGACCTGGTTGCGGTGTTCCGGCACAACGACATAGCCGTCAGGCTGGTCGGCAAAGAGCGCTGTTGCGGCATGCCGAAACTGGAGCTGGGCGACCTGGAAGCCGTGAAAAAGGCCGCTGATGCCAACATTCCCGCGCTGGTGAAGCTGATCGACGATGGCTGGGATATCGTCGCACCGATCCCGTCCTGCGTATTGATGTTCAAGCAGGAGCTGCCGTTGATGTTCCCGGATAACCCGGACATTGCCCGCGTGCGCGATGCCATCTACGATCCGTTTGAATACCTGATGCTGCGCCACAAGCACAGCAGGCTGAAGACGGACTTCCGCAAGCCGCTGGGTAACGTGGCCTATCATGTCGCCTGCCACCTGCGTGTGCAGAATATCGGTATGAAGACGCGTGATGTTCTGCAGCTGGTGCCCGATACCACGGTGTACCCGATCGAACGCTGCTCGGGACACGACGGTACCTATGCGGTCAAATCGGAATTCCACGAGACGTCGATGAAGATCTGCCGGCCGGTGGTCAACAGTGTGGTGCGTGCCAACGCGGCCCATTACAGCAGCGACTGTCCCATGGCAGGACATCAGATCGAGAACGGCATGGCAGGCGACATGAAGCCGGAGCATCCGATGTCACTGCTGCGCCTGGCTTATGACATATGAGTAGTGAGTAGACAGTAGCGAGTAGACAGCAGCGAGTAGATAGTGGCTTGCTGTGAATCACCTGCCTGTCGTCCGGACCAGCAATCGCGGCCCCTCGCTACCAGCTACTATCTACTTACAACTGGTATCTGATTATGAACAAACTGACACGCAATGACCTGTACAGCCTCGAGGACTACGCGGAAAACCGTGCCGACATCCGTGCACAGGTGCTGGCGCACAAGAAGAACCGCAAGATCCATATCGGCCCGGTCGCCACGCTGTACTTCGAGGACCGCCGGACGATCCAGTACCAGATCCAGGAAATGCTGCGCATCGAGCGCATATTCGAGCCCGATGGCATCCAGGAGGAGCTGGAGGCCTACAATCCACTCATCCCGGACGGGTGCAACTTCAAGGCCACCTTCATGATCGAGGAGGCCGACGTGGACCGGCGGCGGGAACTGCTGGCACAGCTGATCGGCATCGAAGACCGGGTGTGGGTGCGCGTGGATGGCAATGAACCGGTATTTGCCGTTGCCGACGAAGACCTGGACCGGGCGACAGCTGAAAAAACCTCCTCGGTGCATTTCCTGCGCTTCGAACTGAACGATGCAATGGCCGAGGCCCTCCGGCAGGGGGCCTCACTGGGTATTGGCATCGACCATCACCGTTACAGCCACGAGGTCGAGCCGGTGGCCGAGTCGGTGCGCAAGGCACTGGCCGCGGACCTGGATTGACAAGGCACCCGCCGGGAACGTTCCACGCACCGGAAATGGTTCAGCGTGCGCAGCTATCGGATACCCGTCCCCCCGCATCCGCGGGGACCGGCCGGCAGGCGAATTTGCCATTCAATCAAGTCTCTAGAACGCAGCCGAACAATTGAACAAGGCCTGTCCCGATTTCAGGGAAACTGGCGCCCGGCGCGTTTTTCATTAAACTGCGCTGTCAATGAATCCCCTGCAGTTTGTTAATCTCCCGTCGGGCTGTGTGACAGCATTGTGCCTGTTGCTGCTGCCTGCGACCGGCTGGGCGGATGACATGTTCGAAGACGGTCCGGCTGGTGGTGCCTGGAAAGACACGAAGACGCCGTGGCAGGAACAGGTTACTGAATTGCCGGCATATCCCGCCAGCCTCGACCGGCTGCTCGAGTTGAACGTCAGTACCCAGGGCCTGCCGTACCGCGTCTATGTGGACCCGGCGTCGCTGACCGTCGGCGATGACCGCGTGGTGCGTTTCACCACGGTCATGGTGTCCTCGTCCGGTGTCTGGAATGTCACCTATGAGGGGCTGCATTGTGGCGAGCGCAATTTCCGGCGCTTTGCCTATGGCATCGACGGCAACTGGCAGCTGCTGCAGGACGCACCCTGGCAGCCCGTTTCCGGGGTCGGCGCGTACCAGTACCGCAAACTCCTGTATGAAAATTACCTGTGTGATACGGAATTGAGGTACCAGAATGCCGGGGAACTGGTCCGCAAACTCCGCTACAGCAGCGATCCGGTCATGATTCAGGACTGACACCATAATGATTGCATCAGGAACAGACACATGAACGCCGTCTATGACGCCGCCGCCATCGAAGTGCTGAGTGGCCTGGATCCGGTCCGCAAGCGGCCCGGCATGTACACCGATACCACACGGCCCAACCACCTGGCGCAGGAAGTCATCGACAATAGCGTCGACGAGGCCATTGCCGGCCATGCTTCGCGGCTTGAGGTCAAGCTGTACAAGGACGGCTCGCTGGAAGTGCGTGACAACGGGCGCGGCATGCCGGTGGACAGGCATCCCGTCGAGAAAATTCCCGGTGTGGAGGTCATCCTTACCAAGCTGCATTCCGGCGGCAAGTTTTCTTCCAAGAACTACCAGTTCTCGGGCGGTCTGCACGGTGTGGGCGTGTCCGTCGTGAATGCGCTCTCCTCGCACCTGGAAGTATGGGTAAGGCGCGGCGGCAGGGAATACAACATGGCATTCTCCAGCGGAGACAAGGTCTCGCCGCTGGAAGAAGTCGGCAAGGTCGGCAAGCAGAATACCGGCACCACGCTGCGTTTCTGGCCGGACCCGCAGTATTTCGATTCGGCCAGGTTTTCGCTGCCGCGCCTGAAACACATCCTGCGCGCCAAGGCCGTGCTGTGCCCGGGTCTGCTGGTCAGGCTGCACGACGAGGCCAGCGGCGAAAAGCTGGAATGGTGTTACGAGGACGGACTGCGGGACTACCTGGCAGGGGAGGCGGGTGATGTGCCGCGTCTGCCGGATGACATTTTTACCGGTCGCATGGAAGGCAACGACGAGGCCGCGGAATGGGCACTGGCCTGGCTCCCCGAGGGTGGCGAGCCGGTGGCCGAGAGTTACGTCAACCTGATCCCGACCACCCAGGGCGGAACGCATGTCAACGGTTTGCGCATGGGGCTGACCGAGGCGGTGCGCGAGTTTTGCGAGTTTCGCAACCTGCTGCCGCGCGGTGTGAAGCTGAGTCCGGAAGATGTGTGGAACAATGTCAGTTACATCCTGTCGGTGAAGCTGGCGGACCCGCAATTCAGCGGGCAGACCAAGGAGCGGTTGTCCTCGCGCGAGTGTGCCGCATTCGTTTCCGGGGTGGTCAAGGATGCCTTTGGCCTGTGGTTGAACCACCACACCGAGATGGGTGAACGCATTGCCATGCTGGCCATCGATGCCGCCCAGTCCCGTCTGCGCGCCGGCAAGAAGGTGGTGCGCAAGAAGGTCACCAGCGGTCCCGCATTGCCCGGCAAGCTGGCGGACTGTACCTCCACCGACAATGAACGCACCGAGTTGTTTCTCGTCGAAGGCGATTCGGCCGGTGGTTCAGCCAAGCAGGCGCGTGACCGGATCTTCCAGGCCATCATGCCACTGCGCGGCAAGATCCTGAACACCTGGGAAGTCGATTCGGCCGAAGTGCTTGCATCGCAGGAGGTGCATGACATCTCGGTCGCGATCGGCGTGGAGCCCGGCTCGAACAGGCTCGGCGGATTGCGTTACAACAAGATCTGCATTCTCGCCGACGCCGATTCCGACGGGGCGCATATCGCGACGCTGCTTTGCGCGCTGTTTCTGCGGCATTTCCGTGTACTGGTCGAGGCCGGTCACGTGTATGTTGCCATGCCGCCTTTGTATCGCATCGATGCGGGCAAGGAGGTGTTTTATGCCCTCGACGATGCCGAGAAGCAGGGTATGCTCGACCGGATCGCCGCCGACAAGATCAGGGGCAAGGTCACGGTGCAGCGCTTCAAGGGGCTGGGCGAGATGAATCCCATGCAACTGCGAGAGACGACCATCGCCCCTGAAACACGCCGGCTGGTACAGCTGACCATCGATGCACAGGACGATACGCATCGCATCATGGACATGCTGCTGGCGAAAAAGCGTGCCACAGACCGCCGTGCCTGGCTGGAAAAGAGCGGCAACCTCGCCGAGGTGTGACGATCTTCATTCTGAATCCATATACAAGAGAAGCTGCCACGGAATCCACGGAACGACACGGAAAAAAGATATTCAGAAATGCCAAACCAGTTAGGCTGCAGGAGCGCATCGCATGCGCGAATACATACTGGATTCCCGCCGAAGCCTTTCCCCGCGAAGGCGGGGACTGGAATGACATGAGGTTGTATTGCTATCAAACTCTTTTTTCCGTGTCCTTCCGTGGATTCCGTGGCCATTTATTTATTTTGAATAAGGGTGTTTGACAATGGAAACACTTGAACTCGACTACGAAGGCATCGAGCAGCTGCCGCTCAAGACCTTTACCGAGAAGGCCTACCTCGATTACTCGATGTATGTCATCCTCGACCGCGCCCTGCCGCACATCGGTGACGGTCTCAAACCGGTACAGCGGCGTATCGTGTACGCCATGTCCGAACTGGGACTGCCGGCCACGGCCAAGCACAAGAAATCGGCGCGCACGGTCGGCGACGTGCTCGGCAAGTTCCATCCGCACGGCGATTCGGCCTGTTACGAGGCCATGGTGCACCTTGCGCAGCCATTCACCACGCGCTATCCGCTGGTTGACGGCCAGGGGAACTGGGGCTCGGCCGACGACCCGAAGTCGTTCGCCGCCATGCGCTACACCGAGGCAAGACTGGCGCCCTACGCCGAGGTGCTGCTGGCGGAGCTGGGGCAGGGGACCGTCGACTGGACGGCAAACTTTGACGGCACACTCGAAGAGCCGGTGCTGTTGCCGGCGCGTCTGCCCAACGTCTTGCTGAACGGTGCCACCGGCATCGCCGTCGGCATGGCAACGGATATCCCGCCGCACAACCTGCGCGAGGTGGCCGAGGCCGCGATCCTGATGCTCGACAAGCCGAAGAGTACGCTGGAGGACCTGTGCGGCATCATCCGGGGCCCGGATTTTCCGACCGGAGCGGAGATCATTACGCCGCAGGAAGAGCTGGTGGAAGCTTACCGGAGAGGTAACGGCAGCGTGCGCATGCGCGCCTGCTACGAGATCGATAACGGCGAGATTATTGTCACGGCACTGCCCTACCAGACCTCGGGAGGCAAGGTACTGGAACAGATTGCCGCACAAATGATGGCGAAGAAGCTGCCCATGGTCGAGGACCTGCGTGACGAGTCCGACCACGAGAATCCCACGCGACTGGTCATTGTGCCGCGTTCCAGCCGCGTCGATATCGATGCGCTGATGTCGCACCTGTTCTCCAGTACCGGGCTGGAGCGCACCGCGCGGATCAACCTGAACATGATCGGTCTGGACGGCCGGCCACGCACCTGGAACCTGCGCGATATCCTGAAGGAATGGCTGGAGTTCAGGAAGGCCACGGTCACCCGGCGTCTCGAATACCGCCTGGACAAGGTCAACCGGCGGCTGCACCTGCTGGACGGCCTGCTGATCGCCTTCCTCAACCTTGACGAGGTGATCCGCATCATCCGTACCGAGGACAAGCCGAAACCGGTATTGATGAAACGTTTCAGGCTGTCGGAGGAACAGGTCAACTACATCCTCGACACCCGCCTGCGCCAGCTCGCCCGGCTGGAGGAAATGAAGATCAAGGGTGAGCAGAAGGAGCTTGCTGTCGAGCGCGACGAATTGAAAAAGATCCTCGGTTCAGGCCAGCGCCTGAAAACGCTCATCAAGAAAGAAATTCGCGAGGATGTCGAAACCTTCGGTGATGAACGTCGCTCGCAACTGGTGGCGCGCGCCGCCGCGCAGATCATGGACGAGTCGGCGCTGGTGCCGAGCGAGCCGGTCACCGTGGTACTGTCGAAGAACGGCTGGGTGCGGGTGGCCAAGGGGCATGACATCGACCCCGAAGAGATGAACTACAAGGCCGGTGACGGTTACCTTGCCGCTGCCCGCGGACGCAGCAACCAGCTGGCCGTGTTCATCGATTCCTTCGGCAAGACCTATGCCCTGCCGGCCCATTCATTGCCGGGTGCGCGCGGTCAGGGCGAACCGCTGAGCGGACGTCTGAAGCCGGCGGATGGTGCACGCTTTGCGGGTGTCATGCTGGGAGAACCCGGCGATCTCTATCTGCTGGCCAGCGATGCCGGCTACGGTTTCGTGACGCAGCTGGCTGATACGGTGACACGCAACAAGGCGGGTAAATCGACCCTGTCTGTGCCGAAGGGTGCCGGAGTGCTGCCGCCGGTGCCGGTCAGGAGCCTTGCCGACGACTGGATCATAGCCGTCACCACCGAAGGCTACATGCTGGTGATTCCGCTGGAAGAGCTGCCGCAGATGTCGCGCGCCAAGGGCAACAACATCATCAATGTGCCCTCGGCAAAACTGAAAAGCCGCGAGGAATTCGTCGCCGCCATCGATTGCGTACAGGATGGCGAGAAGCTGACAGTCTATGCCGGCAGGAAACACAAGACCATGAAGGCGGCCGAGGTGGACGGGTTTGCCGGTGAGCGCGGCCGTCGCGGCCGCAAACTGCCGCGTGGTTACCAGAAGGTGGACCGGATCGAGGTGTTGAAGACCTGATAGCAATATCGCAGGCGTGGTTTCCTTATTGCTTGCGCTTCAGTTCCTCGAGCCGTGCCAGCACCTTGTTGGCACGCACGGTACGTTCACGAATCTCCTGGTTCCCGGGTGACAGCGCCAGGGCCTCGTTCCAGACATTCAGGGCGGGATTGATCTTTTCAGCCCGGTACAGGGCGTCACCCGTTGTCTTCAGATGGGCGACGCGTGCACCGACCGCCTTGTCCAGGCGCGCCTTGATTTTCATCACGTCCTGGTCGCTTCTTCGTGTCTCGGGGATTTTCGAGAATGCCTTGCTTGCCGCCTGCAGCTTCCCGGCCTTCAGTGCTTCACGCGTCTCGGTCAGCAGCAGTTCGGTCTGTTCACGGTGCTTGATAGTCTGTTTGCGCTCGATCCGGGCCTGCTTGGCGCTGGCCTTCTGCTGCGTGACCATTGCATTCATCTTCCTGATGGCCCGTAGTTCGGACCGCAGGGCAGTCGCCTCGGGGCTGGTGTGCAGGCTGTCCGACACGTCCAGGCAGGCCTGGGCGGCAGACAGGTCTGCATCGCCCATGGAAAAGCGGGCGTGTTCAACCAGCTGTGCAGAGAGTTCTATTGCGTCGGCCTGGTTGCGTTCGTGGGCGGTCTGGCGGAACCTGCCGGGCGGGTCAAGCTTGCTGTTATCTTCGTACAAGCGCAGCTGTTCGGACAGGTAGCGGCCGCGTGCCTGCAATGTCTCCCGTTCGTTGACCCTGAGCAGGTACATCCGTTTCTGTTCGATGCTGTTGCGCAGGTCGCGTAGCCGTTTACTGTGCGGCATCTTCTGCAATGCATCCGAAAGGATCTGTACCGCAGAATGCAGGTCACCGCCGGACTCCACCGAGGTTGCCTCGCTCCAGACTGACTTTTCGTAAGCCTGTTCAAGTGACCGGATGCGTTCCTGCAGCTCGACGCTGTCGAGCGAGGGGTACTTGCCGGTAAGCTGCCGGACACGCATGTAGTCGTGTTCCGCAAGCAGTGCTTCCAGGTCCCCGGGTGTATCTTCAACAATCCGGATGTTGCTGACCTGCGGGCATCCGCCCAGCACCGGCAGTAGCGCTACCAGCAGAAAAAGGACACTAACCTGTTTCATGATCGGTCTCGGACTGTTTGCTGCGCACAATATCGAGAAACTGTGTCTCGATGGTCTCCGCATACTGTGCGGTCAGCTGCTCGACCCGGTAGGTACTCACCGGCTGACTGATGCCGCGCAGCCGTATTGACTGGTACTCACCGGCCAGAACCCGGTGTTTCACGTTCTCGCGCAGGTACATTTCCCTGGAGATCACGATCTCCCCTGCATTGGTTATACCGCAGAGTCGCGAGGCGAGATTGACCGTGTCGCCGACGACGGTATATTCCATGCGGTCGGCAGAGCCCATGTTGCCGGCCAGCATGTTGCCGGTATTGACGCCGATCCTGAATTCCACCGGAAACAGGTCCTGTTTGTCCCGCAGGGTATTTTCGTGCGCGATCAGCTTCTGGATGAGTAGGGCGCAGCAGATTGCGTTGAAGGCATGGTCCTCGTCCGGCTCGGGTGCGCCGAACACCAGCATTACGCCGTCACCCATGTACTTGTCCACCATGCCATGGTTGATCTCGCAGGCATGGGTCACCAGTGTGAAATAACGGTTCAGGATGGCCACAAGGTCCTCCGGACGGATACGTTCGGAAATCTGCGTGAAGCCCTTGATGTCCGCGAATACCACCGTCCCCTCGATTTGCTTGCCGCTCAGGCCCACATCATCGAGATTGGAGAAAATCTGGCGTGCCACGCCGGGAGAAACATAACGGGAGAGGGCGCTCTTGACCTGGGATTTCTCCAGCATGCCTTCTGCCATCTCGTTGAATGCCTCCATCAGCAGACCCAGTTCATCCTTGCGCTGATCGGAAAAACGAAACGTGTAATCACCCTTGCCGATGGCGTGGCTGGCTTGTACCAGCCGATCGACCGGCTGGGTAATTCGCCTGCCCAATGCAAATGACATGGCAATCCCGATAGTAATAATAAGGATCGTTGCAACAATAATGGCATTGATGGCGGTGCTGACGGCAGCCATCATTTCCGCCTGATTGAGCGTGACGACGGCGATGCCGGTCGTCACGTCCTTGAACCGTACCGGTTGCATGAATGACATCACGGTTTGCCGGCGATTGCCGCCAAGGCGATGCCAGCTCCAGGTATGCGTGTCGACTTCACCATCGATAATCTGGTCAAGTTCATTACGGGTCAGCGGATTTCTTTCCTCCAGCAGGACGCCGGCCTGTGAAATGATTTCACCGTCCAGCGAGGCTATTGCCGTACCGACAATACTGTTGCTGGCAAAGCCGCTGGTGATGGCGTCCAGGGCCAGCTTGTCGTCGGCCAGCAGGGGTTCCCTCGCCGCCTTCGCCATCAGGCGGACCAGTGTATTGCCCTGGTCGTTGATCTGGTCCTGCAGCAACTGTGTCTGTTGCTGGACGAGGATAATGCCGAGCAGGACCATGCAGCTGACCACCAGTACGGTGATGAAGAACGACAGTTTGTAGGCCAGCGGGGTCCGCTGGAGCAGATCACGCACGCGCCTGGCGAATTGGCGAATGGCCGCATACAGTGACGATATGCGGGTGGTGGCCCTGATGACGGTCAGCGACCTGGACCTGCCGACACCGTCGGTATCAGCGGCCGCGGCTTGCCTGGCCGGGTTGTTTTGCCGGGGGTCGCTCACGCGTGCAGGCCCTCCGGTATCGCCGCCTCAAACGAGGGCGTGTACAATGCGGCTCTGGTACACAGCCGGGCAGTATTCCCATGAGTCTGATCAGTCCATTTGCCGGCTTGCGGCCGGTCAGCGAGCGGGCGGCCGATGTGATTGCGCCGCCCTACGATGTACTCAACAGCGACGAGGCGCGTGCGCGTGCCCGCGGTCGCCCGTGGAGTTTCCTGCATATTTCGAAGGCTGAAATCGACCTCCCGGAGGGGACCGATCCGTATGCCCCGGAGGTCTACGCGCGTGCCGCCGACAATCTCCACCGCATGCTGGATGCCGGTGTGCTGGTGCGCGATGCGCAGCCCTGTTATTACGCATACCGGTTGAAAATGGGTGAGCACAGCCAGACTGGCCTGGTGGCGGCTGCGTCGGTCGGTGCCTACGATACAAACCGTATTCGCCGGCACGAGTTCACCCGGCCGGCCAAGGAAGACGACCGGGTACGCCAGATCGAGGCGCTCAATGCACAAACGGGTCCGGTGCTGCTCGCCTGCAGGTCCGATCCTGCCGTGAATGAAATGCTTGCGCGGGTGACGGAAGCTGCACCCGAGGTTGATCTTGTCGCAGACGACGGCATCGGTCACAGCCTCTGGGTCGTCAGCGACAGGACGCTGGTCGATGACATTACACGCCGCTTCGATGCCATGCCGGCTCTCTACATTGCCGATGGCCATCACCGCTCTGCTGCCGCCTCGCGGGTTGCCGCGGGGCGCGGCCTGCAGGGCGATGCCGGCTCGTTTCTCACGGTCATCTTTCCGCACGACCAGATGCTCATTCTCGATTACAACCGGGTCGTTCGGGACCTGCACGGACTTTCTCCGGAAAACTTTCTCGCCGGGGTGAGCGAGCGTTTCGGCCTGAGTCCGTCTGCTTCCGCGGTGAGTCCGGACGGAACGGGCAGCTTCGGCATGTACCTGCCGGGACAGTGGTATACCTTGCAGATCGGGGACGGGCGTATCCCGGACGATCCGGTCGGTCGGCTGGACGTGAGCCTGCTCGCCGACAACCTGCTTGCCCCCCTGCTTGGCATCGATGACCCGCGACGCGATCCGCGCATCGACTTTGTCGGCGGCATTCGGGGATTGCAGGAGCTCGAACGCCGTGTCGACAGCGGTGAAATGGCCGTTGCCTTCTCGATGTATCCGACGCGCATGGAAGATCTGATGGCCGTGGCGGATGCCGGCGAGGTTATGCCGCCAAAGTCGACCTGGTTCGAACCCAAGCTCGCGGACGGTCTTGTCTCCCTGGTAATCGATTGATGCACATGCAGGCAGGGAAGGATGACTGCACGCAGCCAGTCGATGCTGATTGATCGCCGGATTGCATTGACAGGTCATCTGTTTCTCTCCGCCTAGACGATTTCGTTTTCAAACTCGTAGCCGAGTTCTTTCGCGGGTTCCTGTACGAAATAACCCTGGATGGCATCGAAGCCGTATTGCCACAACAGTGCGAGCGTGCCGGGGGCATCGACGCGTTCGGCGATACAGCCGGCTTTCTTTTCCCCTGCAGCCGCTGCAAGTGATTTCACCCGCGCCTGGATGTCCTGTTCGTTGACCATTCTGTTGATCAGCGAGCCGTCGATCTTGAAGATATCGGCCGGGATGCGGGCCATGGCCTGCACGGCCTGGTCGGATACACCGAAGTGCTCGATGGCGGTGCGGCATTTCATCGAGCGCATGCGCGAAATAAAATTGACCGTTGTGTTCAGGTTGTGGATCGCCGCATGTTCCCCGATCTCGAATACGATGGCGTCACCCTCGAGCTTGTATTTCTTCAGTCGCTTGCCGACCCAGTCCGGAAACAGTGCATCGGACAGATTGGCGCCGCTGATCTTTATATAAAACCTGGCATCGTTTTCCACGCGGTACCCGGCGAGTGTCGAAAACGCCTTGTCGATCACCCAGCGGTCGATTTCGGCAGCCATACCGGATCGCTCCGCGATAGACAGGAACTGGCCCGGCAGGATGACATGTCCGCCGGCATCGGTAATCCTCAGCAGTACCTCGTAGTTTTGCCGCTTGTCGCACTTGAGGCTGACGATTGGCTGGTAAACCAGATAGAAACGCTCATGGTCAATTGTTTCCCTGATGATCCGGTCGCCATCCTGCTCCATTTCACTCTCGAAGGACTCGTCGATGACGGTGCTGTGCACATGGCACTGGTTGCCGCCGGATGTGCGCGCGACCTCGCAGGCCATGTCGGCGAAGGAAATTATTTTCTGCGCATCGGTGGTATGGCGATTGATTTCGCAGATACCGATGCTGGCCGTCATGGTAAACGTGCGGCCCTCGACCTCGGTCAGGTGATTCGCAATGTCTTTCAGCAGCTTCTCGCAGGTGGCCTTCAGTTTCTCCATGTCCGTGCCGGTTTTCAGCAGCGCGAAGCTGTAGTCGCCGAAGCGGGACAACAGATCGTGTGCATTGCGCTCGCGGTTCAGCAGGTTGGCGATATCGCACAGCACCAGGTCGCTGGAGGCGATGCCGGCTTCCTCGCGAATGACCTTGAAGTTGTCGAGTGTCAGGTAGATCAGGGCGCGCTGCTGGTCCCCCCCGGTCTCCCGGGTGATTTCTTTCTCCAGCCGTTGCATGAAATACTGACGGTTCCACAGTCCGGTCAGCATGTCTTCGCGAGACAGCGTCTTGATCTTTTTCTCGAGTTCACTGTTGTTGCCGTAATTCACGCGAATGATGATCTGCGTACATGACTCTCCGTCCATACTGGCCGGCGTAAACTCCATGGTTGTGTTGAACTCCTCGCCGCCAGGATTGATACAGTCGATATCCAGCGTGTTTTCGCCATCGACGGTATCATGGTAGTGCTTGAGAAATTCCCTGAACGTGTCGCGCTGGCTGTGGCTGACCATGTCGAGAACCGGGATGCCCTCGATATCACCCAGCTCGAACATATCCATGTAGGGC
>JABDRC010000159.1 GCA_013041945.1 Halobacteria archaeon | reverse complement strand
GCAACATCCATGCCAGCACCCACTGTTCGGGCGACTCGCGCTCGAGACACACGATACTGCCCGGTGTATAGCGGACACACTCCCGCTCCATTTCACCCGTTACCAGGCGCGACACCAGGCGCGCCATAAACGGCAGGTGCCCGACGACCAGCGTGTCCTCCTGCCAGACGTCGATATCGGCGATAAATTCTTCCACGGAATCGTTCGGTGCAATACCGTCAGTCTGTTCCGGCTGACCGTTTGGCAATACCTGTTTTGCCAACAGTGCGGCCGTTTGCTCTGCGCGCAGCTTGCCGCTGTGCCAGACCCGTGCTACCTGCACACCGGCCTCTCCCATTTGTTGCGCAACATGCCCGACATCGTGCACGCCCGCCTCGCTCAGGGGCCGCGCCGGGTCATCCTGCTTGTCTGCCGCCAGACCGTGTTGTGCGAGATAAAGGCGCATATTGTCAGTCTAATTCATTTGCAATTGAAGCGCTCCCTGCCTCCGCTGAGTCTGGCCTGCAGGCACAAAATCTGGTCGTCGTCCCCGCCTCCGCGGGGATGACGCTTTTTTCCCGGTGCGCGCAGAATGCTCCTGCCGCCATACTATTGCTTCGGGCGGATTTCCGTAATCGCAGTATATGAGCCACAGTTTAGAACGAAATGAACTGCACCACGGTCTCTACCACCTGCCTGTCACGCAGGATACGTCCATGGCCGAGCCCGCTGGTCTTCATGAGACGGGCACCCGGCCAGGTTGCCGCAATACGCTGTCCTTGAGTGAACGGCACACTGGTGTCCTGCTCGTCATGAACCACCAGTGCCGGAATATCGAGGTGCCCGACGTTGTTGACCAGCGAGATCCGCTCAGCGAAGTCCTCTTCGGCAGCATCGTCATCGAAACGCAAAGCCAGCCTGCGCCACAGGTCGTCGACCACGTCGGGATGCATGGACAGGGTGCTGGCAAAGCTCTCCAGCAGGAAGTCGACATCGGACGGTGCACTGATGATGACGGCGCGTTCGAGTCCGACGCCATGCTTCAGCGCATAGGCCAGCACCATGCCACCGAAGGAATGTGTGATCGCCGCGTGCAGGGGGCCGTATTTATTATCGAACTCGCGGATCACGCCGGCGCACTCCAGGATGTTGGTGCTGTTGCCGGGCGTCTCGCCGTGCCCGGGCAGGTCCACTGCCATGACCCGGAAACCGGCATCCACCAGTGGCTCGACGAATGCCGCCACCTGGCTGCCGCGGCCGGACCAGCCATGCACGAACAGGACAACCGGTCCGCTGTCGCCCCAGCGATAGACGGCCACCGGTATATTGTTGACCGGCAGGATTTCGCGTTCCGCTTCACGCGCGGCGCGCTTGCCGGCAGCCGATTCCGGAAAACGGCGGGTACGAAACCAGAGACGAAATGCCCAGCGACCCAGCAGACGGGGGAACACCCCGCCCAGCCGGCCGAACAGGAAGCGCATCAGGCGCAGGGCGGGCGGGACCGGCCGGTCTGCGGCGCGGCTGCCGTGTAATTGTTCCTTGCTGTTTGCCATGACTATGGGTCCATCATTGCATTTCACCGGCCCTCGAAGCTACAGACCGGATCTCGTTTTCATAGGTTCGCGCCAGTTTCGACCAGGCCAGTGCCGAGACGTCCGGCGCCGCCGGCAGTGCGCCCTGCCGGTACTGCTCATACAGGCCCAGCAGGGCATCGGCGATGACCTCGCCCTCACGGTCCGGCTCATCCGGGAATGAAGGATAGCGACAGGCAGCCGGAAACAGCTCCGGGTAGGCAAGACGGTCGGGCACCAGCGGGATACAGCCACAGGCCACCGCCTCCAGCACCGCCAGGCCCTGGAACTCGTGCAGCGCGGTCGACAGCACCACGTGGGACTCGCGCAGCAACTGCGCGTAGTCCGCTGCCGCCTCGACGAAACCCCACTGCCCGATACAGTCACCGAGCCTCTCATGCAGGTCGGCGAACACGGCCGGTCGCTGGCGGAACTGCTGACCCGCCACGTGCACGCGGAATTCCGCACCGGCACCCCTGAATTTCAACAGCGCCGCCAGCAGCCGCTCCGGTGCCTTGTCGAATTCCCAGCGATGGTTCCACAGCAGGGTAAACGGCCCGTTGCGCCGGGGAGGCGCTTCGAACCAGTCGTCCTCCAGCGGCACCGGCAGCACCGCGGTCCTGTCCGCCAGCTGATCAATCACACCCGGCGGCACGGCGTCCGGCATCTGTGCAAGCACTGCACGCGCACCGTCCAGCAGGCTGGTGCGGTTGTAGTCCGAGTTGAACAGTACCCGGTCGGCCGCCAGCATGGCATACAGACCGGTGATCCCCGGTTCATTGCGCTGCACGCGCTCCGGCTGGTGCGGGTAGGCAAACTGGTTTTCGTGGCAGTACACCAGCGACGGGATCATGGCCAGCGACGGGACCATGCCTTTCAGCGCAGACAGGTCGGTCATGGAAGTCGCGATAATGACATCGTAGGACTGCTCCAGCGTGTGGCGTTCACCGAACGCCCAGCTCAGGCTGTTGCCGCGCACGCGCCAGCTGAAGTGGCGTGGCGGCAGGGCCAGTACCGTCCAGTCCCAGTCCGGGAAGGCCGCCACCAGGCCATGCCGCCAGCGGCGGTGGCTGTGGGCATCATAGGCGGAGAGCAGCAGGACCTTCACGGGTTCACGCACCGGCCGGGTGTTCCTCGTGCAGCCAGGTTCGTCCCCTGTAGAAGCGCGCCATGACCACGTACAGGATCGCCGTGATCAGCATCAGCAGGGTGAAAAACAGAAAATAATCCGCGCCGGCCAGCCGGCTGCTGCCGTCCGGATTATTGATGAAGAAATTCACCGCGCTGGTGAACAGGTTGCCGAGCGATATCGACAACATGAAGAATGCCATCACGAACGACTTCATCGCCCGCGGCGCCTGGGTGTAGGAAAACTCCAGGCAGGTGATCGACACCATCACCTCGCCCGCGGTCAGCACCAGGTAGGCCAGCAGCTGCCAGCCGATGGAAGGTGTCCCGCCGTTATCGATCGACAGCTGTACCAGTGTGGGTATGGCAAAGGCGGCGGCCGTCAGGAACAGGCCGATGCCGATCTTGCGCAGCGGCGTCAGCGGAAACACGCGATCGATCGCCGGATACACGCGGTAGGCGAACAGCGGAATCAGCAGCATCACCAGCAGCGGATTGGCCGCCTGGATCTGGGCCGGCAACACCTCGACCCCGGCAATCACCCGGTCCATGTGCTGTGCCTGCAGCACCCAGGAGGAGGCCGTCTGGTCGAACAGCGCCCAGAACACGGCGACGAACAGGTACAGCACCAGCAGGCGGCCAAGCGCACCCAGCCCGACCCGGCTCAGTGCTTCCCGCACGAAATGCCGGCCACCGGGCGGAATATGGACGAACCGGTGGCGACCGGCCCGGAAGGTCAGCGTGGCAATCAGCATCAGCACGCCGGGCACGGCAAAGGCGACGGGGGCACCGTAATGCACAAGCAGCCAGGGTGTCGCCAGGGTGGACACGAATGCGCCCAGGTTGATGGCAAAATAGAACCAGGCGAAGGCACGGCCAAGCAGCCCCTGACTGGTCGCCCCGAACTGGTCGCCGAGGTGGGAGGAGACACATGGCTTGATGCCGCCCGCACCGAGCGCAATCAGGCCCAGCCCGATCGCCAGGCCGATCCGCGTATCCTCGACGGCGAGCGAGAAATGGCCGGCACAGTAGACCAGCGACAGCAGGATGATGGTACGGTACTTGCCGAGCAGGCCATCGGCCACCAGCGCACCGAGCAGCGGCGTGAGGTAAACCGCCGAGACGAACAGGTGAAACCAGCCCTTCGCCTCGTCCTCCGGCATGACGTCCAGCACGCCGTTGTTGCTGACCAGGTACTGGGTCATGAAGACGATCAGTATTGCGCGCATACCATAGAAGCTGAAACGCTCGGCCGCCTCGTTGGCGATAATGTAGGGTATGCCGGGTGGCATGCCCGGACTGGCCAGGGGGGCTGTGCGGTAATCAGGCATGCGCTGCGGTGACGGGGCTCACGGACGGTGATGATACCTTGAAAATCAATCCGTTGTTTGCAGGACTACCGGCAACGCGAGAAATCCGTATCATGCACGTCGATATTGCCCGCGCCGGCGGCGCACCCGTGAAACCAATGGAGAGCCCCATGGCTACCGATGTAGAAGAACTCACAGTAACGTACACGGAAGACGGCATCGAGACCGTCAAGGAACTCGACAAGCAGGTCCTGACCAAGGGCGCCTGGTCGACCATCATCTTTCGCTACCAGGACTGGAACCGCGCGAAAGAAGAATATGGCCCGGACAAGTACACCATCCGCCGCTACCAGAAACGCAATGGCGAGTACCAGCAAAAATCCAAGTTCAATATCTCCAGCAAGGACCAGGCGGAAAAGATCATTGCCGCGCTGCAGGGCTGGATCAGTTAGGCAACCGGTCAAAGGCCGGTCTGACGGACCGGGATATCACACCGGATATCGGGCGCAGCACTCGCCATGGACGGGTACCCGGCAACGGGTTACCGCAATGGGAGAAGGAAGGTTTTTGACTGGCCGCACGTAACGGCCATGGAGATTACAGGACGGCGGGGCGTCAACCGGTGTGCGGAACATCATCCTCGTCGGCAAACACGTCGTAGAGCTGTTCTTTCAGCTCCTCGTCCTCGCGCATGATCTCGAGTTCACGGCGCGCCAGGGCCCGACGCAGTTTTTTCAGGGCGGCCATGCCCTTCTTGCGGCCCCGCTTGCGCGGTTTCTTCTTCAGTACATCATCCTGGGTCACAACAGCCATCGATAGGCCCCCTTTGGTTTGTGCGCCGGTTCAGCGTGCTCTCCAGGTGCGTATCGGCCGCGGCGGAAACCGTCTTTAGCCGGGCCACGGCTGTCCCGGCGCCCTGTCAATTTGACGATAAACATTTATCATGTTGATTTTTATGTATTTATTTGTATCAGGGGTACACAACGGCAGACTTTTGCAGTGATACGTTATGATGAGTGAGCAGTAACCGATAACCTCCCTGACAGTCCCATGAGACAGGAACACCCGACCGATGAATACCCGCAAACCACTATTGCCCGCCCTTGCGCTGCTCGTGATCGCCGCACCGGCCACTGCCGGTCAGGCCTACACCTGGACCGACAGCGGGGGTGTGACCCACTTCAGCGAATCGGCGCCACCCGACCGGGTGCAGGACGCAGGACGCATCGAGCTGCAATCCGCGCCGGTTATCCCGGGACCCACACCGGAACGTTTTCGCGCCATCAGTGAACAGTCGGCCCGCATGGCAGCCGAACGCAGAAAACGTGAACTGGCACGCGAAAAACGTCGCCAGCTGGAGGAGAAAGAACGGCAGGCACGCCTGGCAGAACTCGAGGCAGAAGAGGAACAGCAGGAGCGGTATTACTATCCGTACCCTTACTGGTACCCCCCGGCATACCGATATCCCCGGCATCACCGCCACAAGCACCCGCGGCATCCGCATCACCAGCCGTCACGCAGCAAATTCCAGCCGGGCAAGACCATCACCCAGAAACGCAATGCGGAAGCCCTGCGCGACGCGTACCGGCACTGGTAACATGGAATGTGAATTCAGCACGCTGCCGGTCCGCCCATGAGTGACGAAGAAGAAAGTCCCCTCAAGTTTCCCTGCCAGTTTCCCATCAAGGCGATGGGCAAGACGCATTGCAATCTCGACCTCATCGTGGTCGAGATCGTGCGCCGGCATGTCCCCGACCTGGCGGAGGGTGCGGTCTACAGCCGCGAGAGCGCGGCCGGCAACTATGTGTCGATCACGGTGGTGGTCAACGCGACCAGCCGGGCACAACTTGACGCCATCTACCAGGACCTGGTCGACTGCGAGTCGGTCATCATGGCGCTGTAGCCCCGCCATGCAGCACGCGCACGAAAAACTGCCGGTCGACACGCCATCACTGCGGGTCAGACGGCCCGGCCGGGTCGACTACCGGCGGGCCTGGCAGGACATGCAGGCCTTCACCGATGCCCGCGACGAACACACACCGGACGAGTTGTGGCTGCTCGAACACCCGCCGGTGTTCACCCTGGGACGCAACGGCAGGGACGAGCACCTGCACGACACCGGTAACATCCCCCTCATCCGGACCGATCGCGGCGGGCAGGTCACCTACCACGGACCCGGCCAGCTGATCGCCTATTGCCTGCTTGACCTGCGGCGGCGGCGACTCGGTGTACAATCGCTGGTACATTCACTGGAGCAGGCCGTGATCGACCTGCTGGCAGAGCACGACATTACCGGCGCACGCCGCAACAGGGCGCCCGGTGTCTATGTCGAGGACAGCAAGATCGCCGCGCTGGGGCTGCGGGTCCGCCGGGGCTGCAGCTTTCACGGCCTTGCCCTGAACGTGGACATGGACCTGGCGCCGTTTGCACGCATCGATCCCTGCGGTTACGAGGGACTGGAAGTCACACAACTGCGCGACCTCGGTGTCCCGCTGAATGTCGAACAGGCCGGTGAGGCATTCCTGGCGCACTTTGAACAAAGATTGAGCAACACATGAGCGACACCGGAAAGAAACAGCGCGGCGCGGCCAAGACGGCGCGTATCCCGATCAAGATCGAGCCGACGCTGCGGCCGCAGCGCAAGCCAGCGTGGATCCGTGCAAAATCACCGGCCAACCCGGCCGTCTCGCGCCTCAAGGGCGTGCTGCGCGACAATCGCCTGCACACCGTGTGCGAAGAGGCCTCCTGCCCCAACATCGGCGAGTGTTTCGCCGGCGGCACCGCGACCTTCATGATCATGGGCGATATCTGCACGCGCCGCTGTCCGTTCTGCGATGTCGCACACGGTCGCCCCGATCCGCTGGATGCGGACGAGCCGGAGAACCTCGGCCGTACCATCCGTGACATGGGCCTGCGCTACGTCGTGGTGACCTCGGTCGACCGCGACGACCTGCGCGACGGCGGTGCCGAACATTTCACCCGCTGCATCGAGGCCATCCGCCACTACAGCCCGGACATCAGGGTGGAGATCCTGGTGCCGGATTTCCGCGGCCGCATGGATCGTGCCCTGGACATCTTCGTTGCCACCCCGCCGGACGTGTTCAACCATAATCTCGAGACGGTGCCGGGCCTGTATAAAAAGGTGCGCCCGGGCTCCGACTACGACTGGTCACTCGACCTGTTGCAGCGCTTCAAGGCCATCCATCCGGATGTGCCGACCAAGTCCGGCCTGATGCTGGGTGTCGGCGAGACCATCGCGGAAGTCGAACAGGTGATGCGTGACCTGCGCGAACACGACGTCAACATGCTCACCCTCGGCCAGTACCTGCAGCCAAGCAAACACCACCTGCCGGTCGACCGCTACGTACACCCGGACGAGTTCGACCGCCTTGGTGAACTCGGCTACGAACTCGGCTTCACGCATGTCGCCAGCGGTCCCATGGTGCGCTCCTCCTATCACGCCGACCAGCAGGCCAGGGACGTCGTAAAAATCAGCTGACATGCACACCGCGACTTGCTGCTGCCACACGCTTGCACACACCCCGCGGTAACCGGCCGTGAAACGATTGCCGCAAATCATCATGGTCATGCTGGCGACGCTCCTGGCAAGCGGCTGCACCGGTGTGCCCGAGGGGATAGATCCCGTCGACGACTTTGACTCCGGCAGGTATCTGGGCAAATGGTACGAGATCGCACGGCTTGACCATTCCTTCGAGCGTGGTCTGGACAGGATATCGGCAGAATATTCCCGAAGAGAGGATGGTGGCCTGAATGTCGTCAACAGGGGATTTTCCAGGGAAAAGAACGCCTGGAAGGAGGCCACGGGCAAGGCCTACTTCGTCAGGGACAAAGACGAGGGATATCTGAAAGTTTCCTTTTTCGGTCCGTTTTATGGCTCCTACGTGGTATTCGAACTCGACCAGGCGCACTATCAATACGCCTTCGTGGCAGGCTACAACAAATCCTATCTCTGGCTGTTATCCAGGACACCCGCTGTCGGCAGCGAGCTTGTTGACCGCTTTGTCAGCCGGGCCGGAGAACTTGGCTTCGATACCAACAAGCTGATATTCGTCGAACACCATTAGCCTGGCAGGGCGCCAGCACACTGCATGGAGCAAATCACGCGCTCCAGCAATATCCCTTATGAATCAACTGGCATTAACCGGCACTCATCCGTGCCCTTGAGAACCATTGCAGGGCCGCGTTATTGACAGTTGAAACAGCCGAAACCCTTTTCCCTTACCAATTGTAGTAATAAGCAAACTGCAGAAAATCCGTCTACTTGCGCCGGATCGACCGAAGACCGGGATCCGGCACTTGCGCATTGAACAATACCGGACTACACATAGCTCAAATACCGGTATGTCACTGCAGCTTTGATGGAATAATCCCGGCAGCTGTCCCGTCTAGAGTAACTGCCCTGTCTTTCACTTCCAGGCAGGATATCTCCTAATAATAAAAGGATCGTGCTGCAACAGGATTATTCACAGGTGTGCAACCCGCCACGACACATGTCTCCGGTCGTCGTTGCTGGTATATCGGTCGTTTTTTCACACACCATGCCTGGACATTCCACAGCATGCACTGGTCGGCATCAAAATGATCAAGAAATCAAGGACCCGGGCATTCACCATAGTCAGCATCATCATTGCAGCCGTGTTCTGGAGCTTTGACTCGGCACTTCATCACATCATTTACAAAGAAACACACTTTGAAATCATACCTGATGATTTCAATGAACTGTGGATGCGGCTCGTTATTGTCTGTCTGATTGTTCTGTTCGGTATCTATGCAGACGCGGTAACAAGAAAACGGATGATCCAGGAAAAACAACTGGCGGCGCTGCAAACATACAACTCGATGATATGCGCAACCCACCATATACTGAATAACCTGCTGAACCAGATGCAACTGTTCAGAATGACTGCCCTGAGGTCGACGGACTTCGACCGGGAAACCATCCGGCTGTATGATAACGCGATCGATGAGGCGCAAGACCTTCTCGGAAGGCTCTCCCGGATTGAGAATATTACCGAGGAAAACATACTGGCCTCGGTCGACCCCGGAAAACTGGAATATCCACCGGGCAAGCACGGGGCAACCGGGACTGAAAATCCGCAGGGCTGAGGGGTTCGCCGACCATACACCGGCATATCTTGAAAATACACGGCGGGAGAGAGGCAACCAGCATGCACAGCAACAACGGTAATTTCCATGAGCGGTGTTATGCACTGCTGAAACAGATCCCCGTCTTGCCGGAGTCAACCGGCGGCAGGCGATTTTCCTGATGCGCGCCCTGTGGAAGGGTGTGGTCATCGCAGAGAGCGATGACACGGTCGAGGTGGAGGGAAATCATTATTTTCCGCCCGGGTCCGTGAACATGGAATACCTGCAACCAGGCGACACCCGTACTGCGTGTCCCTGGAAGGGGGAAGCGAGCTACTATTCGGTGCACGTTGATGGTGAAATCAATACCGATGCGGCCTGGTACTACCCCGAACCGAAGGATGCCGCGCAACATATCAAGGGGCACGTCGCTTTCTGGAGAGGCGTGGAAGTCAGGGAATAGCAGAATTGAGTCAGGGCATCATCGACACGTTTGAAAGTTTCGCAGCAGACTTCGAGGCCGCTGTCGCAGATGACAACTGGTCAAGACTTGAAAAATACCTTGCCGGGGATGCAACGTACCTGATTGGCACACAGGTGGGCCAATATCCTTGAGCGTTGAATAGAATAATGACACCCGGGTGTATTAGTATGTTTCTGTCGGCGCTGCAGTGCCGGCGCCTTCAGTTGTAAATAGCGGGGGACAGACACATGGTAAATCGAATGCTGCTGGCGATTGTTGCGGTCTTCATTGCGTGGTCCGCACTGGATTTCATCATCCACGGCGTACTGCTTATGCCGATCTACGAGGCCACGGCCGAACTGTGGCGCCCGATGGACGAAATGAACATGCCACTCATGTATGCCGTGACGCTGGTCTTCACCGTCTGTTTCGTGCTCATCTACGTACTGCTGGTTGAGCGGCGATCACTGTCCTCGGGCATCCTCTACGGCACCCTGTTCGGCCTGGCCACGGGCGTCTCGATGGGCTTCGGCTCCTATACCTACATACCCATCCCCCTGACGCTGGCAGTCGGCTGGTTTTTCGGCGTGCTGGTCGAGCTAATTGTGGCGGGCGCCATTACCGGCACCCTCCTGAAAACCGAATAAGCCGCCCGGCCCTTCACGACCGGGCAACGGCGACGGCGGAAACTGATGCGGAAACTGAAGACGGTCATCCAGTCGGCCCGTCCGCCCTTCCTGCTGCTGACGCCGGTGTGCGTGTTGCTTGGAACCGGCACTGCCGTGGCAACCGGGACCGACATCGACCTGCATTTGCTGGCCCTGGTGCTGGCAGGCGCCCTGCTTGCGCATATCAGCGTCAACACCCTCAATGAGTATTATGATTTCCGCAGCGGCCTGGACCTGAATACGCACAGGACGCCCTTCAGCGGCGGCAGCGGCGCACTGCCCGCCAACCCGCGGGCCGTGAATGCCGTATTTGCCACGGGCCTGTTCGCGCTGATGGCGTGCCTGTGGATCGGCGTCTATCTTGCCTGGCTGCTGGGCCCGGCCATCGTCCCCATCGGCTGTCTCGGCGCCGTGCTGATCGTGACCTATACGGAATGGCTCAACCGCTCGCCACTGCTTTGCCTTCTTGCACCCGGACTGGGGTTCGGGCTGTTGATGGTCGCCGGCACCGCGCTGGTACTGGAAGGCCACTACTCGCCGCTGCCCTGGATCGCCGGGCTGGTACCGTTCTTCCTGGTCAACAACCTGCTGCTGCTCAACCAGTATCCCGATATCATCGCCGACCGCGCAGCCGGTCGTCATCATTTCCCCATCGCTTGCGGTATTCATGCCAGCAATATTGTTTATGGCCTGTTCGTGCTGGCCACTGCGGGCACGGTGATACTGGGCATCCTCAGCGGCTATCTGCCGGTGATGACGCTGGTTGCACTGCTACCGCTCCCACTGGCAGCGTATTCACTGCGCGGGGCCATGGAACACGGGGCGGATATCGGGCAGTTCCCGCATTACCTTGGTGCAAACGTGGCCGTCACCCTGCTCTCCCCGCTGCTGCTGGGTATGGCGCTCATCCTCGGCTGACGGCCCGCCCTATTCCGGGAACAGCCGCTCCATCAGGTAACCGAGACAGTCCTGGCGGATGATGCGTTCATCCAGCGTAAACATGGACGGCATGAACGGACTTGCCGAGGTGAGCGCACCGTCCTGAACGGTAAAGTAACGCTCGAATACCTGCCGGTCATTGTCGTCGCGCACATCGAGCACACCATCCACCCCTTCACGCAGCCAGCCCAGATGGCTGCCCGCCGGCAGTTCGCGGAAATTCAGGTGATCGATATCCGACAGCAACCGCAGGTCGGCATCGTCCTCGCCGAAGCCGAAGCTCATCGACTCGGGTACCTTGACGATGGCCACAGTGTGAAACAGGTCGACATCGTGGGACGCTACCGGGTGCTGCGGCAACCCGGACAGGTGCAGGCTGGCGTCGATATAGTCACGCGCGTGCGTCATACCGTACTTGTGCTCGGGCTTGCCGCACTCGATGGTCACCGCAGGACAGACATGAGACATGGCCATCGACTGTACCCCCAGCGGCCGGATGAAATACACCACGGTCCGGCTGAACAATGCGGCCAGGTGCAGGAACCGGTTGTCGACGCGGTTGATGCAGGCGTAGTGCGGATTGATGCCGGTATTGTTATGGATGTCGAGACTGGCAAAGGCCTTGCGCGTCTGCATGGTGTCGACGATCTGCTGCATCATTGCCGCTTCCGGGCTGGCGGTATCCAGGCTCCCGGGCCATACCCGGTTGTAATCGGCCTGGCCGTCCAGCATGCGCAGCCCCTGCGCGGCGGCCTGTACGTTGCCGATAAAGATCGACAGCGCACGCGGCAGTTCCCGCTCGCGGTATGACCTCAGCAGGTCCTGCACGGCATAAAAACCGGTACTCTCGTTGCCGTGCGCCAGCACGGTCAGGAACAGGGGTTCCGGGTGCCGGCCCGGCAAGTGCACCAGTGTCGGCCCACCCAGCAGTTCCGCCAGCCCCTCGACCGGGGTATCCAGGAGGCCTTCCGGAAGATTCTCAAGCTCGTTCAACATGATACTTTGCGTCTATCTTCGTCTATCTATCCATTAATATTGTGATTATGGTTCTAATTCACGCCATCATCATTGATCGTGATCAGTCCAGCGTCCACTCGTGCACGGGCCGTCCGGTCTCCTGCTGTTCGCGGTAGGCGGCCGTCAGCGCGGGGAAATCCCGGCCGTGCCGCGCTGTCCAGCCTCGCTGCCAGGCCGACCCGGTCTGCCCGCTCACCACGCGCATCTCGATGATCTGCAGGTAGCGATCGATATCGTCCGCGTCGATTTCCAGCTGCGTCAGCCCGGCACGCGCCAGGGGCAACAGCTCCTCCAGCACCAGGGTGCGCACGGTGCTGCGGTGCTCGTCCAGCCAGGACACATGCACGTCGAGACCATGGTGTGCGGCAGTGTAGAAATTGTCACGCGCCGCGGCAAACGGCAAGCGCTGCTCCGGCGGGACCTCCTGCGTCATCAGCGACTGCGCCAGGCCGAAATAGAACGCGGCATTGGCAATCATGTCCGTCACCGTCGGCCCGGCCGGCACCACGCGATGCTCGATACGCAGGTGCGGGAGGCCGTCATAGTCGAAGCCGATCAGCGGCCGGTTCCAGCGCCAGATGGTGCCGTTGTGCAGCCGCACGTGCGCCATCTGCTCCAGTCCATCCTGGTAGCACACCGGCAGCAGGACCGGGTAGTGCTGCTCATTCTCGATGAATAACTCCAGCAGGGATTCGCGCACGTAACCCGAGCCGAAGGTCACGCGCCGCAGCGGCCCGTGACTGGCGCCCGCCAGCCCGCCGACCGAAACGGACTGCTCGAACAGCGGAATGCGTGTCTCGCTCCACAGGTCGTGACCAAACAGGTAGGGTGAATTGGCCGCGACCGCCACCAGGGGCGCCGAGGCAATGATCGAGGCATTGAAGGCACGCGTCGCATGCGCCGGGTGCACCTTGAGGTGCAACTGGAACGAGGTGGTTGCCGCCTCCAGCATCACGCTGTGGTGGTCGGTCTTGAGATGCTCGACGCCGTTGATGTCGAGCTCCAGCGGCCGCCCCTCGCGCAAGCGCAGCACCTGCTCGTTGAGTGCACGATAGCGCTTCAGATCAGACATGTTTTCGGGGCTGAGCTCATCTTCCCGCACCGTGGGCAGGATGCCGATCATCATCAGGTGCGCATCGATGCCCTCCGCCACCCGTGCGCAGCGTCGCCAGGTCGCGCCCAGACTGGCCTCGAAACGACTGAACGCCGACCCCCACAGGTGCTGCGGATGATCATTCAGCTCGACGTTGAAACGTGCCAGCTCGGGCACGACCATGGCATTGTCCAGCCGCTGCAGAAAGACATCGTTGACCGGTGCCGGACACGCCGCGTCATCCACCAGCCAGGCCTCCAGTTCGTATCCACCCATGCGGTCGCGCGCGGAAAAGACACCTCCGCGGAACCATTCTTCCAGCAGCCGGGTCTCCGCCTGCAGGCGACTGGCAAATTGCGCGAAGTCGTCCGCGCTGAACTGTGTGGCCTCGATTTCCTGTCCCATATAAACAGCTCGTTACTTCGTTATCCCCCTCTCTCCCCGGGACGACTCCAGGGATGGAGGAGGCAGGGCA
>JABDRC010000288.1 GCA_013041945.1 Halobacteria archaeon | reverse complement strand
CGCGAGATGGGGGTGATGCTGGTGTCTGACATGTACCGTGCCATCGGGCAGGACATCTTCAACGTGCCGCAGTTTTCGAAGTGGGCGAATATCGTGGCCGATGTCATGCTCTACGACCAGTGACCGTGTGTCTGCGGGCAGCGGATGCGGACATCCCGCTGTGGCAGGATGCCCGCATCGGGGATCACCCGGCAGCTGTCAGAAGTTGTTGTCGATCTCCTCATCCGGGGTGTCTCCACAGCTTATGCCATCGAGATCGGTCGCACTCTCGATCATGGCGCTGCAGGCACTCAGTTGCGGGCCATCGAGAACGGAGAAGCGAGAATCGGCACCGTAGTACAGGCCTTCCAGCTCGCAGGTGGACATGGCGGTATCGACCGACAGCTCTTCCCCCTGGATGCCGCTCACACGGGTCACCCCGTCATCGATGTCGCAGCTGCTCCATTGGGTGTCAGTCGCTTCCTGATCGGTCAGGCAGGGACAGGGCGAGGCCGAGTCCGGTACCACCAGGCAGGGCATCTCCGGATCACCGGTAGCCCTTTTCCGGTTGTAGTTCTCCAGCACCCGCTCATTGAACCTCTGGCGCGTACACAGTCCGGCAGCGGCCGACTCGGCATCGCAGGACTGGGCCTCGCAGTAGACGACACACAGGCCGAACAGGCCACGGGTGCCGCCCTTCAGGTCTTTACAGACCTCGTGCTGGTTATGTTTGCCACGGTGGAACAGCCTGGCATATTTACCACGCTTTGACCGCTTGGTATGTTTACCACGGTGTGACAGTTTGGCATGTTTAACATGGTGTGACTGCTTGGCATGTTTATCGCTGTGGGATTGCTTGGCCAGGGCCGATCCGGTCGGGATCGCGAGGGTCAGTAGAGAGGTCACCAGGACAGCAAGAAGAATTCTTGGGAGATTGGATACGGCAAGCATAATAGACTCCTATAACTCATTGAATATTTACGTATAAAATTTCCTCCTCGGTTAATTTAATTATGCTTGTGTGTACCTTTTTCGCATAATGGGTGTACTAAAGTCCATTGTACTAAAGTCGTAGACGAGCCCTCAGACACCATGAGCGACGAAATCGAAACCAAGCTGTCCGCCGCCCGCACCCGGCTGATCCTCGACCGGCCGTTTCTCGGCGCGCTGGTGCTGCGCATGCCGATGAAGGCGGCCGACCCGAAGTGGTGCAAGACGATCGGCACCGATGCGCGGGCGTTCTACTACAACCCGGCCTATATCGACAGTCTCACGCTCGAGCAGACCCAGTTCGCGCTGGCGCACGAGGCCATGCACTGTGCGCTGTCCCACTTTGCACGCCGCGAACACCGCAACGAACAGCGCTGGGACGTGGCCTGCGATCTCGCCATCAATCCCATCCTCATCAGGGAGGGCATGACGGCGGTGCCGGGCGCACTGTACAACATCGGTTACGAAGGCATGATGGCCGAGGAGATCTACCCGCTGGTCAAGGAGAACAATGAGGAGCAACCGCACGATCAGCACCTCTACGGCAAGGAACCGAACACGACACAGCCACCGGAGGATGGCCGCAGCAGCCAGCCGGATGAGCGCGACCAGGACAGCGAGGAGGGCGGTGGCGGTGGCAGCGGTGGCAGCGAGCAGACGGATGCCGGCGAACCGGAACCGCTGAGCGAGGCGGAGAAGGACCAGTTGTCCATCCAGTGGCGCCAGCGCCTCGCCGGCGCGGCACAACAGGCCATGCAGGCCGGCAAACTGGGCGGCTCGCTGCGGCGCCTGGTCGACCACCTGCTGCAGCCGCAACTGCCCTGGCGCATGATGCTGGCGCGCTACATGAATGCGGCCAGTCGCGATGATTACAGTTACATGCGCCCGTCGCGCCGCGAGGGCGAGGCCATCTTTCCGAGCCTGCGCAGTGCACAGACCGATATCATCGTGGTGCTGGACACCAGCGGGTCGATCCGCATGCAGGAATTGCGCGAGTTTGTCAGCGAAATCGACGCCATCAAGGGCCAGGTGCGGGCGCGCATCACCCTGCTGGCCTGCGATGCGCAACTGTCGCCCGATGCGCCCTGGGTGTTCGAGCCGTGGGAGGAATTCACGCTGCCGGACGAACTCCGCGGCGGCGGCGGTACGCGTTTCACGCCGGCGTTCGAGTGGGTCGAGCAGCAGGACTGCGTCCCGGACCTGCTGGTGTATTTCACCGATGCCGAGGGCGAATTCCCCGAACAGGAGCCGCGTTTTCCGGTCATCTGGCTGGTCAAGGGTCGGGAGCAGGTGCCCTGGGGGCAGCGTATCCAGTTGAACTGAATGACGCGGCAAAATCTAACGATTCATTCAAGGCCTGCAGGGCGGAAAATTCGGCCCAGGCCGGACCTTTAGACGCTGCTTGTATAAGCCATTGATGAACGGGAAAGAACGACCCAATCCGGAAGTTCAGGATTTTTTTTGAAGGTCAGGAACGCAACTGCAAGCGGACCTTACAGGTAGGCAGCAGTATGGCTACTTCAGATACTTTCCTGTAACTCAGCACACTGAATACGGCCAATTTAAACGCGGGGGTTCAGGGGTACGGTCAGGATTAGTGGACTCCCCTACAATTTTTTCGTAAATACACATTTATTCTGTCTACTTCTGTTGCACCTTCAGGCATGTCTGCGTCTTCAAGTCCAGGATAAGATTGCTGATTCTTCCAATCCTGGATAGTTGTACTAAAAAACTGTGAGGCTGATGCATCGGTCTCGTAGACAATTAGCTCATATTTTTCTTCAAGATCTCCACCAAACCGGGTAACCACTTGCCACTCTC
>JABDRC010000287.1 GCA_013041945.1 Halobacteria archaeon | reverse complement strand
CGACTGCGCAGGTCTTCGATAATGAGGTACAGACTTGGCACCAGCAGCAGCGTGATGAGGGTTGCAAAGAGGATACCGTAGCCGAGCGAGATGGCCATCGGGATCATGAAACGGGCCTGGCGTGAGGTCTCGAAGATCATGGGTGCCAGTCCGCCGAACGTGGTGATGGTGGTCAGCAGGATAGGACGGAAACGCCGGATACCGGCCTGTTGTATGGCCTCGATGGCGCTGGTGCCCTTGCGGCGCAGGTCGTTTGCGTAGACGATCATCACCAGCGAGTCATTCACCACCACGCCGGCCAGCGCAACCAGTCCCATCATGCTGATGATGCTCAGGCTGTATCCCATGATGATATGCCCGATCACCGCACCGACCAGGCCAAACGGGATCGCTGCCATGACGATCACGGGTTGTATGTAACTGCGGAACGGAATGGCCAGCAGCGCGAAGATAACAATCATGGCAATGGCAAAATTGCCCATCAGGCTGGCCATGGAATCGCGCATGTCCGCCTGCTGACCCTCGAAACCAAAGGTCAGCCCCGGATAATCACGCACCAGTTGCTGCAGGGTCCCGGCCTTCAATGTGGCCAGCACCTGGGTCGTTGCCTTCCTGGGTTCCACGTCTGCGGTCACGTTGACGGTACGCCGGCCATCACGCCGGTCGATACTGGTATAGGCCCGGCTGCGCTCGACCTCGGCCACCTGTCGCAGCGGTACGTCACCGCCGCCCGGTGTATGGATCAGCAGCTGCTCGATATCGTATTCGCTGACACGCTGTGACGCAGGCAGCATCACCTTGACCTTGATCTCGTTTCGGCCGCGCTGCTGGCGCAGGGCCTCTGCGCCGTAGAAGGCACTGCGCACCTGGCGCGCCACCTCGCGCGCCGTCAGGCCGAGACTGCGGCCCTCCGGTAACAGCCTGAAATCAAGCTGCTGCTTGCCGGGTGAAAAACCATCGTCAATATCCTTCACATTGGCATATTCACTCAGTGCTTCGGCAAGCACACTGCTGGCCTTGTCGAGCACATCGACGTCACGGTGACTCAGCTCGACCGTCAGTGCCGCACCCGAGGCCGGACCACCCCGGTTGGACTGGAACTTGAGTGATTCCATGCCCGGGATCTGGCCGACCCGCTCGCGCCACAGCCGCGTGACCTCTGCTGTGGACAGGGGGCGCACCCCGGGATCGGTCAGGTAAATCCTGGTCGTGACCTGGTTGTCGTCCACGACGGCGAGAATGCCCCTGGAAAGACGGTCGCCGCCATGCTCCCCGATCAGGTCCTCGGCGGCTGAGACCAGCCGGTCACGCACCAGCAGCGTATTCTGCAGCGGACTACCGTAGGGCAGGACCGCCTCGGCCACGGCCCGGTCCGAATCGGTCGTCGGCATCAGCACGAAACCCATGCGCCCGCTGGCCACAAAACCGAGCATCGCCACCAGCAGTGCAATACCGACGGCCACGGTGAGGTAGCGATTGTACAGACACATGCGCAGAACCGGACCGTAGCGATCACGGATGAAGTGCCGCACCTGGTGGCTGAAGGCCTGCTGGCGCTGGTGCAGCCATTCCCCGGCCGCCGTGCGCCCGTTGCTCCTGGAATGCGCGAGATGCGAGGGCAGTATGAACAGCGCCTCGACCCAGGAGATCACGAACACACTGCCGACCACGAAGGGAAAGATGACAAATATCTTGCCGACCATGCCCGGCACGAAATACAGCGGCATGAACGCGACGATATTGGTGAGGATACTGTAACTGACGGGTACGGCCACATCACGCGCCCCGCGTATCGCGGCCTCCTTCAGGTCCATGCCGCGCTGGCGGTATTCATAGATGTTTTCACCGGCGATGATGGCGTCATCCACCACGATGCCGAGCGCGATGATGAACGCGAACATGGAGACCATGTTGATGGATACACCCAGGCCCGGCAGAAACAGGATGGCGCCGAGGAACGCCGTCGGGATACCCATGGTCACCCAGAAGGCGAGCTTGATTTCCAGGAATATCCCGAGCATCACCAGCACCAGCGCCAGACCGATGAGCCCGTTACGCGTCAGCAGCTCCAGGCGCTGCTGGTAGATCCTGCTCTGGTCGATGCTGATGGCGGTATGGACACCGGGCGGCAGATTCGCCTCGAATGTTTCCAGTGTCTTGCGCACGTCCGCGGCAATGCCGAGCGGCGTCTGTTCGCCGACCCGGTAGACCTCGAGACTCATGGCGGGCTGACCGTTGAAACTGCGTACGCGGTCGACATCCTCGAAAACATCGCTGACCTGTGCGATGTCGCGCAGCCTCAGCACGGAGCCGTCACGCGTGGTAATGACCGGTATCTCGCCAAACCCCTCGGCCCAGTCGCGCCGCTGCTTGACGCGCAGCAGTATCTCGCCACCGCTGGTCTTGATGCTCCCGCCGGGTATTTCAATCGCCGCGTTGTCGATGGTCCGGGCGATGCCCTCGAGTGTCAGCCCGTACCGGCGCAGGGACTCGCGGCTGATCTCCACCCGAATTTCAAAATCGCGTGCGGCAACCAGGTCGACCTGTGTAATACCCGGCTCCTGCAACAGACGGTCGCGCAGTTGCTCCGTCAGTTCGCGCAGCGCCCATTCACTGGCTTCACCGTAGACCACGACGGCCTGCACCAGCCGCCGGTGCAGGGCGAGATTCACCTCGGGCTCCTCGGCATCATCCGGGAACGTGGTGATTCGATCGATTTCCTGCTTGATATCCTGGTGGGCCCTTTGCACGTCGGCGCCTTCCATCAGCTCGGCGATCACCAGCGCACTGCCCTCGCGGGCCGTGGAACGGATTTCATCCACACCCTCGATACCATTGATGGCCTCTTCCACGGCCAGCACGATCCCCTGCTCGACCTCTTCGGGGCTGGCGCCGGGATAGGCGACTGTAACGCGCACCTCGTCCAGCGCGAAGTCGGGGAAGACCTCCTTCTTGATCTCCTTGGCCATGAACAGGCCGCCGATCAGCAGCACCAGCATCAGCAGATTCGGTGCAACCCGGTTGTGCACCATCCAGGCAATCGGGCCACGCGATGCCGGTTGCACGCTATCCTGTGAATCCGGCGTCACTTGCCGGCCCCTGTACGGTTCTGCGGGGAACTGCCTTCTTCGCCCTTCATGCGCAGCGGCATACCCGCGACCGGCGCTGCCAGGTCCGTGACCACCAGGCGTTCGCCGCCCTCGACACCCTGCGTGACGAAAATCCGGTCATGACCGCGAAAAGCGATATCGACCTTGCGAATCTCCAGAGTATCGTCGGCGCCCATGATCCAGAGCCGGTCACCGTCACGTAAATGCTCGCGCGCAATCGCAGCAACATCTTCAAGCTGCCGACCCTCGATTTCGACACTGACATAACTTTCCATGAGCATGATCGGCCGGTCACTGCTCTCAGGTTCGAGCGCGAATGGATCGTCTACCTCCACGATCAGCCGCGCCATGCGACCTTCCTTCTCGAGATCGCCAACCAGGCGAATCACGCGGCCCTCGCGCGAGACCCCTTCCCCCCAGGCAGCCGGGTTGGAGATCCTCACCCTCGAACCCGTTGCCTCGTTGCCGCGCGGGACACTGATCCACTGCAACTCCTTCACGGGTACGCTGACCTCGACCCAGCAGGTATCGGTCCCCGCCAGCGTGGCAAGGGTGTTGGTCATGGTCACGCGCGAACCGACCTCGACCGGTCTGGATTCAACAATGGCGTTGAACGGTGCCGTCACACGGGTACGCTGCAAATCGAGCTTCGCCTTCTTCAGGCTTGCCCGGGCAAGCGCCAGCTGGGCACGCACACTTTCCAGCTGCGGCTTGCGCAGCACCAGATCGCGGTCCTCTTCCTCCATGGTCTCGTTGAGCAGCTCGAATTCCCGCTTCGCGATGGCCTGCTGACCCAGCTCGAGCCTGAGTGCACTCTCTGCCTGGGCCACCTCGCTTTCGCGCTGCAACACGGCAAGTTCGTAGTCCTGTGGATCGATACGCAGCAATTCATCACCGGCGCGCAACAGACCGCCGGGCTCCAGGTCATCGCTGACAGCGATGATTTCCCCGCTGACCTGTGGCTGCAGCGTTACGAACTCCGCCGGGATCACGGTCCCCATGGCTTCGATTCGGGTGCGCGCTGTACCGAAGACAACCGGCTCCGTCTCAACCAGGCGGGCCTGGCGCGGCGGCGGTTCGCGTTTCGCACTGGGGCCGGTTTGCATCAGCACCACGGCAACGACTGCACCGGCAAGCAGTACGCTGACAGGCATCAGCCGCCTCAGCCATGGCCGTTTATTCTGGAGAAACATGAGTCACCCTCCGATCGGATGCGTTTTCTTCCGGGTCCGGACGTTCCAGGGTCCAGCCACCCGCCAGCGCGCGATGCAGCGCAATGCGGTTGTCGATCAGGTTGCGCTGTGCGGCAAGCCGGCTGCGTTCCAGGTTCTGGTCCGTGATAAGGACATCAAGCACGCGCAGATACTCGACAGCACCGTAAAGATAGCTGTCACGCACGCGCTCGATGACCTGTTTGGACAGCACCAGCTGTTTGTCGAGGCTGTCGATGAATACGCGCTGCTGGCGCTCCCGGACCAGCGCATCCTCGACCTCGCCAAGGGCGTCGACCAGCGCCTGCCGGTAATCACTCAACGACTGCTCCGCCACCGCGCGGGTGCGATCCACCTCGGCGCGACGGCGTCCGCCATCGATGACCGGTGCCACCAGGTTCGCCGACAGGTTGCCCAGCCAGTTGTTGAACAGGTCGCCGGCATCACTGGCCGTGGTGTCGGAACTGCCCAGGAGGCTGATGCGCGGAAAACGGTCTGCAACCGCGGCCGCGGTGCGCTGATCGGCGGCCTGCAGACTGTAGAATCGCTGCCTTAGATCCGGCCTGCGCCGGACCAGTTCCACCGGTATACCGGTCGACGGCATTTGCGGCACACTGATGAGTTCATCGCGCTGCTCCGCCACGCGACTGTCCGGTGACTCACCCAGCAGGATGGCAAGCCGGTGTTCCAGCACGGCGATCTGCGATTGCACATTGGCCTGCTCACCCCGGTTGGATTCAACCAGCTGGCGCTGCTGCAGGACGTCGGTGGCACCCACCTTGCCGCGACGAAACCGCAGGGTGATGAGTTCCAGCACGCGACTGTTCGACTCCAGCTGGTTGGTCACCAGCACCTGCTGACCGTACTGCTCGACCAGCTGGTACCAGGTACCGGCGACCTCCGCCGACAGGCTGATGGCGGCGGCGGCAAGCTCCGCTTCACTGGCCTGCCGGTCCAGTGTTACGGCCCTGCTGCCGGAATTGA
>JABDRC010000285.1 GCA_013041945.1 Halobacteria archaeon | reverse complement strand
GCTAATATCCAGGGTGATCTGCTCCAACAGCTCGTGCTGAAGCAGGGCGTCAATAAATCCGCTGCCGTGTTGCAACCCGCGATGCAGCTTATCCAGCAGCGCAATCTTCTGATTAAGAAACTCTGTCGCCTCCCCCTGAGCGTCAAACAATGCCTCCCCTTCATCCTGGCTGACTCTTGGGTGATCGAGATCCAGTGAAACCACCGGGGATTCATTGTTTCCCTCTCCACCTGTGGCAATCAGAAATGGCTGACGTTGCACCATGGCAGGAATATAAGGCGCATCCCAGCCATCGTCCTGCAGAAACAAGTTCTGATCCGCTTCAAAACCCACTACAGCGGCGGCAAAAAAACCGCCGGTGTTCGGATCCTTGGTAAACAGGATGGGATAACAACTCTGAATATCCCTGAACTCCATGGGGTAGGTCATCACGTACATGACTGCGTCACCCAGTGCCGCGCCGTAGCCTGTCTTGATCCGCAGTTGTCGGTGTTGTTCCTTGTTCAGGACCTGGTACTGACTCATATGAACACTCTTCAAAATTACCTGTTGCTTACAGCTTCTGAAATCCGAACTCGGTTACTTTGTTCAGAAGCTCTCTGTTGCCTGGCAACGCCTGCTGCAGCTGTTTTGCCCGGGCCGAATTCTCCTGGAACAGTTCTGCTGCCTGGCGCTGATTCTGCTGGTGGCTGCAGGTATGCCCGGGTACCGTTCCGAACCCCATGCCATAGAGGATGTACTGATAGCTCGCGGTGGGAAACAGGTCATCGACCGCTTCCGCATCCTGGTGCCAGGGACTCCGATAGCGCCACAGGAGAAGCTGTTCGCTGAGCTTGTCCGGGATGGACGTGGCGGCGCGATTGTCCTGCCAATAGGGGGAGTCATCGCGAGCGCTAAGGACATAGTGCAATTTCAGAAATTCGATGATCTGGTTCCAGTGACGCTGAAACTTCTGATTGTAACGTTTGGCGACAATATCCATGATTTCTCTTGTCGGGGGCAGCTGCTCCGCGATCATTCCCGCAGCCAGCTCAATCATCACGAGCGCTGAAGCTTCAAGCGGTTCAAGAAACCCCGACGACATGCCAATAGCAACGCAGTTCCTGTGCCAGAATTCTCGCCGGTGGCCTGGCTGAAACCGGATCTTCCGCGGCACAACGCCGGCCGCAGCCTTGTCTCCGGCAATCTCTTCGATATAGGCCAGCAGCTGAGCGGTAGCCTCATCTTCCGAGATATGAGCACTTGAGTAGACATGGCCAGTGCCACGACGCGTGGGTAATCCAATATCCCAGATCCAGCCCGCAGTCTGCGCCGTTGACCATGTGCAGGACTGAATTGCCTGGTCTTCTTCTGTATATGGCACCTGTGCTGCCAGGGCAGTATCGTTGAACAGGTGCGCCTGCTGTGATTGAAATGGAACCTCAAAGTGCTCACCCAGCAGCAGGCTGCTGCTTCCGGTGCAGTCGATAAACAGGTCACCGGCTATTTCGCCGGCACTATCGGTTGTGACTGACTGGATGTCTCCGTTCTCAGCCGCATTTATCTGCGACACATTCGCCTTGACGTGCTTTACACCCAGCTTCTCAGTGCAGTGCTGTCGAAGCAGTTCGGCAAATTTTCCGGCATCCAAATGATAAGCATAGTTAACCACAAAGGCGTATTCCGGCGTTGTGATTTGCTTGGGGGCAAGGCAGTCAGTGAACAACGCAGTCTGCGGGGTTACAGCATCCGCAAATTGAGGAGCATCGGTCAGCGCCAGCCAATGAGGAGCGAGGTTAGTGTCGGCGTAGCCTGCCGGGACGGTAAATGGATGGCTATAAGTATCTTCGCTGCCCGTACGCCAGTTGCGGAAATAAGTGCCCTGTTTGAAACTGGCATCACACTCTCGGAGAAATTCAGTCTCGGACAGTCCAATGCGCTGAAGGGTCGACCGCATGGATGGCCAGGTGCCCTCACCGACGCCAATAGTCGGTACGTCCGGCGATTCAATCAGCAACAGTTCAAACGGCTGCTGTGCCTGTGGATCGATGCGATGTTCAGCTGCGATGACGCCAGCAGACAGCCAGCCGGCGCTGCCTCCACCCACAATGACTATTCTGGAAATCCTGTCTTCCATATTCCGGCCAGTATCCCACAAAAGAGTCAGCGAGGAACTGCCGTTGAAGCGGCAAGATATGGGCGCCGTGGCCAGGCGTTACAATGACAACCTTCGGTACCGCCGGTACCGAATCGCCGATCTTTTTTGCCGCTGCGTTACGTACTCGGCAAACCACCTGATTCGGAATGCTGGATAGATGATCGGCGGCGTGAGAGTATTTCCGAAAGTCTGAATTTGTGTTTGACGCAGTGTACCTGGTCTGGTGCGAACCGAAGTCGAGTTGATTATGAAGAACCCGCGACGCTTTCTATCTTGCATTCTGTTAAGTCTGAGTATCTGCGGTTGTGGCGCCGGGAATGACGCGCTCGATCACGGCGTTGACAAGGTCGATGCCACGGACACCGATCTCGTATGGGCCATGAACGTCGGCGGGCCAGCCTTCACCGGACTCGATGGCACTTCGTATGTTGCCGAGGAGTCAGTGTCCGGAGGAACACTCGGGCAAATGGACACTGTCAAGGGTTCGCAGGACCCAACGCTCTACCGGACGTATCGCGAGGGCGATGTCGAGATCGCGCGGGCAATCGCGAATGGGTCCTACGACATCACCTTTCATTTTTCCGAGCCAAATGAAGTTGGTCCGCGAGAACGCGTCTATGACGCCTTCGCCGAGGAACAACGCGTTATTGACGATCTGGACGTCATGCTCTTCAGGGACGGCAAGACAATATCGGCTTTGACGGTGACCGCCCCCGATGTGGAGGTTGACGACGGCGAACTCAACATCCGGTTTGAGGCGGAGGAAGGTGAGCCGGTACTCAATGCCATCGTTGTGCGTACCAGGCTCAGTCGCGCGCCGGCCTGGGAGCTTGCCTGGAGCGACGAGTTTGACGATGCGCAGCTGGACGACACGAAGTGGAGTCCGCGTATCTGGCCAGCGCGCAAGGTCAACGACGAGGACCAGGCGTATACGGGCAGGGCCAAGAACATGCGGGTTGAGAATGGGCACCTGGTTATCGAGGCGCACAAGGAAGACTACGAGGACGCGTCTTACACATCGGCACGCGTGCAATCGAGTGGCAAGGGCGATTTTCTTTATGGCAGGTTTGAAGTACGCGCAAAACTGCCGCAAGGACAGGGGACCTGGCCCGCAATCTGGATGTTGCCCAGTGATCCTTTCACCTATGCGACGACCTGCTCCGGAGACGAGGAATGGCAGGGCAGCAGCGACTGCGACGCGTGGCCGAACTCCGGCGAGATCGACATCATGGAACACGTTGGTTACCAGATGAACCACGTTCATGGCACCGTGCACAACGAGGCTTACTACTGGGTCAAATGGGAGCAACGCAAGGGCCGCATACTGATCGATGACGTGGCCGACGCGTTTCACGTGTATGCACTCGAATGGTCGCCCGAAAAGATCGACATCTTTGTCGACGATGCCCTTTACTTTACTTACGTGAACGAGAACACGGACTGGCGAACCTGGCCGTACGACAAGCCGTTCTACCTGATCCTCAACATTGCCGTTGGCGGTGTGTGGGGCCGCGCAGGCGGGCCCATCGATGATTCGATATTCCCTCAGCGCATGCTGATTGACTACGTGCGCGTGTACGAGCGACTCCCCGAGTCCTAAAGTTATTTCATATCCCGTCGATAGGCTGCTTAGGATTAGTTTACATAAGCACGTATGAGCCGCGGCGACCGTCGCCTGTGGCGGGAGCCTATCTATGGATATCTCGGGTGTTTCGACAGCACTGAACACAGCGGGCCTGGTTTCATCGCCCGCGCGCGGCGAATTACAGCCAGCGGAGGAAAAAACCACCGAGGTGCCGCGTGAGCGGGGCACTCGCGGACGTCGCGGTCTCGCCCTGGGCATCCTGAAGCAGGAGCTGGCCATCAAAGCCTGGTTCAGCGCTCGCTACTCCCTGGGGCAGGTCCAGGCACCCGCAACGACGGAGGATGTCGCGGACGAGATTCTGGGTGCAGCGAAGCAAGTCGTCGCCGAGTCTCCGCGGACGGCGGCAAAGTCCCTGATTTCTTTCAGAGCGAAAGTAGAGCAGGCTGGCACTTACGTACGTGAAG
>JABDRC010000284.1 GCA_013041945.1 Halobacteria archaeon | reverse complement strand
GCCGACCCGCGGCGCGGCGAACATCGCGAGTGGGGCACGCTGGTGTTCGATTACGGCCGTCCGGAGGTGCGCAATTTCCTGATGGCCAATGCGGTCTACTGGATCGATGAGTTCCATATCGACGGCCTGCGGGTGGATGCGGTCGCGTCCATGCTCTACCTGGACTACTCGCGCAACCCGGGCGAGTGGGCCCCCAACCAGTACGGCGGCAGGGAGAATATCGAGGCGATCGATTTTCTGCGCGAGATGAACCGCGTGGTACATGGCCTGTTTCCCGGCGTCCTCACCATTGCGGAGGAGTCCACCTCGTGGCCGATGGTGTCACGGCCGGTCGATGCGGGCGGACTCGGTTTCAGCATGAAGTGGAACATGGGCTGGATGAACGACAGCCTGTCGTTTATCGAGCAGGACCCGATCAACCGCAAGTATTACCACGACAAGCTGACCTTCAGCATGCTGTATGCATGGAACGAGAATTTCGTCCTGCCGCTGTCGCACGACGAGGTGGTGCATGGCAAGCGCAGCATGCTGTCCAAGATGCCCGGTGACAACTGGCAGAAACAGGCGAATCTCAGGCTGTTCTATGGCTGGCAGTATGCCCATCCCGGCAAGAAGTTGCTGTTCATGGGCGGCGAACTGGGCCAGTGGCTGGAATGGGATGTGGGTACACAGATCGACTGGCCATTGCTGGAAGTCGATGAGCACCGGGGAATCCGGCGGCTGCTGGCTGACCTGAATCAACTGTACCGCAACGAGCCGGCCCTGCACCGCTACGATCACGATCCGGCCGGCTTCCGCTGGATCGACTGCAACGACAGCGCCCAGTCCGTGCTGGCAATGCTGCGCAGCTGCGAACATCCGGAGCGGGATATTATCTGTGTCATGAACTTCACACCGGTGCCCCGCGAGGATTACCGCATCGGTGTGCCGGACACGGGCAGCTACCATGAAATACTCAATACCGATTCCGGCTATTACGGCGGCAGTAACCTGGGCAACTGGCCGCTGGAAACAGAGCCGGTCCCGTGGATGGGTTTCGGGCAATCAATCAACCTGGTCCTGCCGCCGCTGGCAGCCGTTTTTCTGAAGGTGAAACATGAAGATCCTGCACGTCCTGAGTGAATGCTATCCACTCATCAAGACCGGCGGACTGGCTGACTATGGCTTCAGCCTGCCGCATGCACTCAAACAGCTGGGCGCCGACGTACGCCTGCTGATACCCGGTTACGGCGATGTGCTCGCTTCCGTCAGCGATGAAAAAATCGTGGCCGAATTCGAAATCGAGCTGGCGGGTGTGCAGCGACATGTGACGGTGATCGAGGTGCTGCCGACGGAATTCGAGGTGCCGGTCTGGCTGGTGGTCTGTCCGGCACTGTTCGAGCGCCCCGGAAATCCCTACCTCGATGCGGACGGCAGCGACTGGCCTGACAATGCCGAACGCTTTGCGCTGTTCTCGAAGATCGGTGCGCTGCTGGCCATCGGGCAGAATTCACTGCGCTGGCGGGCGGACGTGGTGCATTGCCACGACTGGCAGACCGGCCTGCTGCCGGCCTGGCTGCAGGACCAGCCCGATGCGCCGCTCAGTGTCTTTACCATCCATAACCTGGCCTACAGCGGGCTGTTTCCACACAGTGAGTTCCAGCACCTGGAGCTGCCGGAGGCGTGGTGGCACGCGGAAGGGGTGGAATTCTATGACAACATTTCCATGCTCAAGGCCGGGATCGTGTATGCGGATGCCGTGACCACAGTCAGCAGGACCTATGCAGCAGAAATCCTGACGCCCGAGTTCGGCTGTGGCATGGACGGTGTGCTGATCAACTACCGGGACAAGCTGAGCGGTATCCTCAATGGTATCGACGCCCATATCTGGAATCCGGCCGATGATCCCTATCTGGCACGCCATTACGGGACAGAGGATCGCGACACGGGCAGGGCGGCCAACCGCGCAGCCCTGTTAAGCCAGCTCGACTGGCAGCCGGGAGAGACCGCAAAGGCAGCACCCCTGTTCGGCTTCATCGGCCGGCTGGTCGAGCAGAAGGGCGCCGACCTGCTGGTGTCCGCCGCATCGCACATACTCGATCATCATGCGGCGTCATTCATCATCATCGGCGAAGGCCAGCATGAATACACCGAGCAGTTGATGGAATTGCAGCACACCTACCCGGACCGGGTCAGGGTGTTTATCGGTTATTCGGAGGAGCTCGCGCACCTGCTCGAGGCGGCAGCGGATTTCTTCGTTATGCCGTCGCGTTACGAGCCCTGTGGCCTGAACCAGCTGTACAGCATGCGCTATGGCACGCCCCCCGTGGTGCACCATGTCGGCGGGCTGGCGGACACCGTGACCGATGCGACCGCGGAGAATCTTGACAACGGCACCGCGACCGGCGTGGTGTATTACCAGCCTGAAGAGGATGCCCTGCATGAGGCACTGTTGCGTGCGATCACACTGTTCGATGATCCCGTGCACTGGCCACAGATACAGCAGACCGCCATGCGCGAGGATTTCGGCTGGCATAACAGTGCGACACAGTACCTGTCGCTGTATGCAAAGATCAGTGGTGAATCGACAGGGAGCAACGGGATGCGTGTGACACGGGCGAAGAAAGTTGGCCAGGTGGCAAAACGCGCGATTACCGCACCCCTGTCCCCGTCCGGGAGCGAGGCACGAAAAACCAGGGGGCGATGATTCGTCGGTACTGCGGCCTCAATAACAACTGGCAGGCATGCAGGAGCGCCCGGGTAATACCGTTATACCCGTGTGTACAGAGC
>JABDRC010000283.1 GCA_013041945.1 Halobacteria archaeon | reverse complement strand
GCCGACCCGGTGGAACAGGCGGGCATGGAACGGACCCGCAGTGCCCTGGCACAGGCCGATCATGTCCTGCTGGTGATCGATGACACGCTCGGGTTCACGGCGGACGATGCGGGCATTCTTGCAGATTTGCCGGCCGGGCTGCCCTGCTCGCGGATCTATAACAAGGTCGACCTGACCCGGCGTGCGCCCGGGGCGGTGACGAACGAAGCCGCACCGGCGGTCGCGGTATCGGTGAAGACCGGGGCCGGCATGGACGCACTGGCCGCGCACCTCACGGCGGCCGTCGGCTACGCAGACCACAGCGAGGGGACCTTCACCGCCCGCCGCCGCCACCTCGATGCGCTGGAACGTGCGCTCGCACATATCCACACCGGCCGGCAACAACTCGAGGCCGCGCGCGCCGGTGAACTACTGGCCGAGGAACTGCGCCTGGCGCAGGACGTCCTCGGCGAGATCACCGGCGAGTTCGGCAGCGACGATCTGCTGGGCCGGATCTTCAGCGACTTCTGCATCGGCAAATAGTCCGGCACCGCCCGGCAGGCCCATAATAGGCAACACCCCAATTTTTGTGTACGCTTGCAACAACCGGCAGGGTGGACTGGCGCTACACAGTGATTAACTTAATCAAACCAGAAATATATAGTACACACTATATAATTAATATGTATGTTTAACAGTAAGTTAAAACCAAGCAGGCCATTCCGGAACCAGGATTTCTATGATTTGGGCGCAAAAACAGGCCTCATTGCCTGAAAACCCCGCAAAATTAATGTGTTTAACGAGTAAATCGGCATGGTTACGCATAACGTTCGCAAGTCCCTTACAGACATGAAAAATTTATATTAATGTAGGCAATATTATTGGGGTATACTGTGCAAATGACCGAAACGGCTCGACCCTCACTGCGCGAGCGCAAGTTTGCGCGTACCCGCCTGGCCCTGGCGGAGGCCGTCACCCTGCACCTCGAAATGGCGCCCTTTGAAAGCCTGTCGGTGAAGGCCCTGTGCGAGCGGGTACAGATTTCCGAGGCCACCTTCTTCAATTATTTCCCGAGAAAGGAAGACCTGATCGTCTACCTGGACCGGCTGTGGACGCTGGAGCTCAACTGGTATGGCCGGCAGGCGGCCGGGCAGCAAACCGGCCTGCCCGTGATCGAGGCCCTGTTTCGCTACACCGCCATCCAGATCCAGAAGAAGCCCGGGCTGATGGGAGAGATCATTGCGCACGAGGCGCGGATCCGTTCGCGGGAGGCCGGTCCGGAGATCACCCCGGCCGAGCGCATGATCGCGTTTGCCGATCTCGAGGACATCGAATCCCTGCCGGATGACTCGCTCGAGAGCCTGTTGCGCTCGTCACTGGAGGCGGCCATCAAGCAGGGCGACCTGCCGGAGAACACGGCCATCGCGGCGGCCATGGTGGGACTGGTATCGATCTTCTACGGAGTGCCGCTGGCCATGCAGTATGCCAACCCGGCCGCGATCGGTGCCATGTATCGCCAGCAGCTGGCACTGCTGTGGGCAGGTCTGCGTGCAGTGGTCGAGAAGTAGTGCGCCCGGCCCCGGGAACGGGCCTCAGGTATTGTGGTTGCCGCGTGCCTTGTCGAGGGACTCATGCCAGGCGCGCACAAAGCGCGGCCACCAGGCGGGTTGATGCAACTGGTCGAGGGCCGCACGGCTGTGGCGCGCGGCGTGCAGCGTCCAGGTATGCAGGCGTTTTGCATGGTCCCGGAGGAGCTGCTTCAGGGGCGGGCGGGCAAGCATTTCCAGCAGGGTGTGTTCACGCTGCTTGGCCGCCCACAGTTCATTGTTAACACTGCGTTCCAGCAATTTCATACGCTGCCTGAGCTGTTGCAGCTCCATGACCGGCAGCTGGCTGCCTTCCGCGCCCGCCCGCTCGCGCATGCGGCGTTCCAGTACCTGGACGCGTTGCTGCAGCTGTTCGATGTTGATCGGCTGGCGGCGAAGCGTTTTTTGCATGGCATACTTGCCGCTGGCAGGAAACACCTTGCGGGCAGGGGTTCCGGTCACGTCAGGGCGCCTGGCCGGGGCGGCCCCGCCAGCCGGCTTGTGACCCGGTTTCCTGGTCGGTGTCGCTGCCTGCGGGTTGCCCCCGTCGTTGACGTTTTCGAGCTCAAGCAGCCTCATTCCTTATACCTTATGTGGTGTATTTTCGGGCAGTCTAACAGAACATATTCCATATTAGAGAAATTATTGTCTGTGCGCGCGCGGCGGACAGGCCGACTGCGGCATTGCCGCCGATTCAGGCACGGGCGTAGAATTCCTGATAATTTTTTCAGGGCACATTCATCATGACTGCGTATGACAGGCAATATGACGTAATTGTCGTTGGCGGCGGCCATGCCGGTACGGAGGCCGCGCTGGCGGCGGCGCGCCTGGGCGCACGTACCCTGTTGCTGACCCACAACCTCGACACGCTCGGGCAGATGAGCTGCAATCCGGCGATCGGCGGTATCGGCAAGAGCCACCTGGTGCGGGAGATCGATGCCCTCGGCGGGGTGATGGCGCAGGCCGCCGATCGTGCCGGTATCCAGTTCCGCATACTCAACGCCAGCAAGGGTCCGGCGGTGCGCGCCACGCGCGTGCAGGCCGACCGCGTGCTGTACCGCCGTGCCATACGCACTGCGCTGGAGGCACAACCCGGGCTGCAACTGTTCCAGCAGGCCGTGGACGACCTGCTGGTGGAGCAGGGACGGGTCACGGGTGTGGTGACGGCCAGCGGCCTGCGCTTTCAGGCCCGGGCGGTGGTGCTGACCGTAGGCACCTTCCTTGGCGGACGCATCCATGTCGGACCGGTGAATCATGCCGGTGGCCGTGCCGGTGATCCGCCGGCCAATGCACTGGCCAGCCGCCTGCGTGACATGGACCTGCGCGTGGCGCGCCTGAAGACCGGGACCCCGCCGCGGATCGACGGGCGCAGCATCGATTATTCGCGGCTTGCCGAACAGGCGGGCGACACGCCGTTGCCGGTCATGTCGTTTCTCGGCCACGTGGACCAGCATCCGCGCCAGGTCAGTTGCCACCTTACGCATACCAATGCGCATACCCATGACATCATTCGTGCGGGGCTGGCGGATTCGCCAATGTACAGCGGTGCAATCGAAGGCGCAGGTCCGCGTTACTGCCCGTCGATCGAGGACAAGGTGGTGCGTTTTGCCGACAAGCCGTCGCACCAGATATTCATCGAGCCGGAGGGCCTGGATACGCGCGAGGTCTATCCGAACGGCATCTCGACCAGTCTTTCGTTTGACGTGCAGTGCGCGCTGGTACAGTCCATCACCGGTTTCGAACAGGCGCAGATCACGCGCCCGGGCTACGCCATCGAGTACGATTATTTCGATCCGCGCGATCTGCGGCATTCACTCGAGACGCAGCGCATCGCCGGCCTGTTTTTCGCCGGACAGATCAACGGTACCACCGGCTACGAGGAGGCCGCGGCGCAGGGACTGCTGGCCGGACTGAATGCCGCGCGCCAGTGCCGGGATGCGGCACCCTGGACGCCGCGGCGCGACGAGGCCTACCTCGGTGTGCTGGTCGACGACCTGGTCACGCGCGGCACCAGCGAGCCCTACCGGATGTTTACCAGTCGGGCGGAATACCGGCTGTTGCTGCGCCAGGACAACGCAGACCTGCGGCTGACGCCTGCCGGTCACGCGCTGGGCCTGGTCGATGAGCGACGCTGGCAGGCATTCAATGTGCGTCGCGAGGCCATCGAGCAGGAACAGCGGCGCCTGCAGTCACACCGGGTGCGGCCTGCAACAGCGGCGGGCGAGGCCCTGTCTGCAATGCTCGACAAGCCATTGTCACGCGAGCAGCCTGCCAGTGAATTGCTGCGTCGTCCGGAGATCGATTACCGCTCACTGATGGCAATCGAGGGTATCGGGCCCGGCGTCACGGCGACCGACGTGGCCGAGCAGGTTGAGATTCAGGCGAAGTACGCCGGCTACCTGGAGCGGCAGCAGGCGGAGATCGAACGCCAGCAGCATTATCGCGAACAACCATTGCCGGTGAATTTCGATTACAATGCGGTCACGGGGCTGTCCGGCGAGGCATGCGAGAAACTGCAGGATGTACAACCGCAGACCATTGGCCAGGCGGCGCGCATACCGGGCATCACACCGGCCGCCGTCTCGCTGTTACTGGTACACATGAAGAAACACAGGTATTCCAGACGGAGCGCGTGATGCAGTCGACAATGACAGCCAATGTATACCGGACTATATAACCGCAAGCGCAAGGGTCGAAAAAGCAGTTTTGTCGATCCGGGCGAATTGCTGGAAGACGGCATACTCGAGCTCGGTCTTGAAGAACGCCTCGGCGGGGATGACCTGCTGATGGATTACGTGACCGAGCTGATGAACTGGAACCGGGTCTACAACCTGACCTCGGTCCGCAAGCCCACCGATATCATTACCCGCCACATTCTCGACAGCCTGTCGATCCTGGACCACCTGCACGGCGACCGCATCCTCGATATCGGCACCGGCGCCGGCCTGCCGGGTATCCCGCTGGCGATTGCCTGTCCGGAGCGCGAGTTCGTGCTGCTGGACAGCAGCAGCAAGAAACTGCGCTTTGTCCAGCAGACGCTGGGCATCCTCAAGCTGGATAATGTCACGCTGAAAAATTCCCGCGTGGATGAATACCGGGCGGACAGTCCGTTCGATACCATCGTCTGCCGTGCGTTTTCCGACCTGCCGGATTTCTATCGCTTCGCCGCACGCCTGTGCAACACCGGCGGACGCATGCTGGCGATGAAGGGTGTGTACCCGATGACGGAAGTCGAAAGCCTGGAAGACAAGTCGGTCATCTCCGATGTCGTTTCGCTGAAGGTGCCCGGCCTGGATGCAGAGCGCCACCTGGTGATCATGCAGCCGCCGGTCAACGGCAGTGACGCAGAGCGTGCAGAGTGAGCGGGGCTTGACCGGTATGGGCAGGATACTCGCGGTAACCAACCAGAAGGGCGGTGTCGGCAAAACAACGACCAGCGTGAACCTCGCGGCCTCGCTGGCGGAGACCGGACGCCGTGTCCTGCTGGTCGACCTCGATGCCCAGGGCAATGCCACCATGGGCAGCGGCGTCAACAAGTACGAGGTCACGCTGACCGGCTATGACCTGCTCATGGGGCATGTCGATATCCGCAGCGCCATCCTGAAGGCCGATGCTGCCGGCTACGACCTGTTGCCCGGCAACGCCGACCTGACCGCTGCCGAGGTCGAGTTGATGACCAGGGATGACCGCGAACGCCGCCTGCGCGCGTCACTGTCCTACGTGCAGAACGATTATGACCTGGTCATGATCGACTGCCCGCCCTCGCTCAACATGCTGACGATCAACGCACTGGCTGCGGCCCATGGCGTGCTCATTCCTATCCAGTGCGAATACTATGCGCTCGAAGGCCTGTCGGCCCTGCTGGATACGGTCGAGCGGGTGCGTGCGGCCGTCAATCCCGAACTGCAAATCGAGGGCCTGCTGCGCACCATGTATGACGCGCGCAACCGGCTTGCCGGCGAGGTGTCTGTACAGCTGCATGAACACTTCGGCAACAAGGTCTATCGCACCATTATTCCACGCAACGTACGGCTCGCCGAGGCGCCGAGTCACGGCTTGCCGGCGCTGCGCTACGACAAGAGTTCACGCGGCGCGTCTGCGTATCTGGCGCTGGCCGGGGAGTTCATCCGGCGCGAGGCCGAGGAGGCGCAACGGCGCGAGCAGGAACGCGCCGCGCACGGTGAACACAGTACTACACAGACATCACATGCATGATCACCATGCATGTCATTGCGAGCGCGATTCACATGGATGACATGTGCCGCGGAACGCCGGGAGCGGCAAGCGCGGTAATCTCAAGAACAGGCATTACCTGGCTAGAGATTGCTTCGTCGCCCTGTTCCTCGCAATAACGAACCAGGCTGTAAATCCACAGGCAATACGGTTGAGGCGGTAACGACATGGGTGCAAAGAAACGGGGGCTGGGGCGCGGACTGGATGCCTTGCTGGGATCCACGGCAGGTGCGGGCGGCGCGGCAGCCGTTCCCGCCGGCAAGCAGACCGCCGCCGCGCCTGCGCTCAAGGCGGTGCCGGCTGACGTCAGCGCAGTGACCGATGCGGAGAGTGCTGACGGTGCCCTGTGCAGATTGCCGGTCGACATCATCCGGCGCGGAAAATACCAGCCGCGCATCGACATGCACAAGGAAACGCTGCAGGACCTGGCGGACTCGATCAGTGCGCAGGGTGTGTTGCAGCCGATCGTGGTGCGTGCCGCCGGTGCAGGCAAGTACGAGATCATTGCCGGCGAGCGCCGCTGGCGTGCCGCGCAGCTGGCCGGTCTGCACGAGATACCGGCCATTGTCCGCGAGGTGGAGGACCGTGCCGCCATCGCCATCGCGCTGATCGAGAATATCCAGCGCGAGAACCTCAATCCGCTGGAAGAGGCCAGGGCACTTGATCGACTGATCCGCGAATTCGAGTTGACCCATGAGCAGGCGGCCGAGGCCGTCGGCCGCTCGCGCGCCGCCGTCAGCAACCTGTTGCGCCTGCTGGAGCTGGAGGACAGCGTCAAGGACATGGTGGAGCAGGGTGTTCTGGAGATGGGGCACGCACGTGCCCTGCTGGCATTGAGTGGCACCCGCCAGGTCGAGGCGGCCCGTCAGGTGAAGGCCCGCGGACTGAGCGTGCGCGCGACCGAGGGACTGGTCCGGCAGCTGCAGCAACCACGCAAGGCCAGGCCGGCCACGGCGCCGAAGGACCCGGACATCCAGCGGCTCGAGTCGGACCTGGCCGACAAGCTCGGTGCCAGTGTGCTGATCCGTGCCGGGCGTAGCGGCAAGGGCAAGCTGGAGATCAGCTACAACAGCCTCGACGAGCTGGACGGTATCCTGGCGCACATCCGCTAGCGGGCAGGCTGCGCGGTGGGAAAAGCGGGAGGAAAAGCGGGCAGAGTTATTTAGCACCGCAATTTCCGGCCAGTAAATACAGGTATTGGCAACAGATTTGCGGTGCCAAATAACTCTGTCCGCTTTTCCTCACCTTTTTTCCTGTAACTTTATTGACCCCTGCCATTCCGCATCTTTATAATTCGACGTTGCCTGGTGGGTGGCCGACATGTGGCGGATCCTGTTGAAAAAACGATCCCCGCAGGCGGCAGTCTCACGTAACCTATTGAATCAAGGCTGAAATTTGTGTCCCTGCTGCGGAGCTTCCGCAAACTGGCAGCGTTGCAACTGACGCTGATATTGGTCACCTCAGTCCTGTTTTATTGGTGGAACGGTGCCGGTGCGGCGGTCGCGACCCTGTTCGGTGGCGGTATCGCGATGGTCAATGTTGCGCTGCTGCTGTGGCGACGGGCGCGGGCGGAGCAGGGCCGCGCCATGAGCGCCGGCGAAAGCATCCGCCTGCTGTATCGCAGCGCGCTGGAGCGCTTTATCGCCGTGATTGCCCTGTTTGCGCTGGGTATGGGTGTCCTGAAACTCTATGCACCCGCGCTGCTGACAGGTTTTATCGTGGGCCAGCTGGCCCTGTTATTTACCGAAAAAGAAAGGAAATCTGAACGCCATGGCGTCTGATGCGCTGACAACTTCGGGATATATCAAGCACCATCTGACCAACCTGACCTATGGCCGGTTTCCGGAAGGCCATGAGCATGCGGGCCACTGGGGATTTGCCCACAGCGGCGAAGATGCGGCCTCGATGGGTTTCTGGGCCATCAATGTCGACAGCATGCTGTTCTCGGTCGGACTGGGTGTGCTGTTCCTGTGGCTGTTCCGCATGGCGGCAAAGACCGCCACCGCCGATACGCCGTCCGGCTGGCAGAACTTTGTCGAGTGGATTATCGAATTTATCGATACCAGCGTGCGCGGTTCCTTCAGTGGCAAGAACCCGCTGGTCGCGCCGCTGGCCCTGACCCTGTTCATCTGGATCTTCCTGATGAACCTCATGGACCTGATACCGGTTGACTGGCTTCCCTGGGCAGCAAGTCTGGCCGGAGTCGGGCATCTGAAGATCGTGTCATCGACCGATCCCAATATCACCTTCGGGCTGTCGCTGTCCGTATTCGTGCTGGTGCTCTACTACAGCGTCAAGATGAAGGGCATCGGCGGGTTCATTGGCGAACTCGCCTTCCAGCCGTTCCCGAAATGGATGTTCCCGATCAACC
>JABDRC010000271.1 GCA_013041945.1 Halobacteria archaeon | reverse complement strand
GAACGGTTCGCAGTCGCGCGAATACATCTACCGGCTGGAGAACATCACCGATCCGGGCAACGACCCGAGCTTCCCCCTGGTCGGTACCGACCTCGGCCTGGTCAGCGCACCGATCGACCTCGGCAATTCGACCGGTGGTGTCATCGGCCCTGCCGAGCGCCTCGATGTCGTGATCGACTTCGCCGGTTACCCGGCCGGCACCGAGATCATCCTGCGCAACGATGACCCGACCCTGCCGTTGGTGCCTGCGATCATGAAGTTCATCGTGACCGGCAACCAAGGTTACATCGGCGCTATCTCCAGCACGCTGCGCACGGTGACAGCGCTGCCCGAGGCTTCGGCCGACAACGAGCGTTTCTTCCGTCTCGAAAAGCTTGTAAACAAGGCCTGCAAGGACGGCTCGGGCCGCCTGGTCAACGAGTGGGTGATCCAGTCGCTGGACGGCCCGAATGGAAACATCACCGGTCAGTTCTGGGATGACGTCACCGAGTTCCCGGTGCTGGGCACCCGCGAGATCTGGGAGTTCGAGAACCCGACCAGTTCCTACCACCCGATGCACGTTCATCTGGTCAAGTTCCAGATCCTGGACAAGACCGACATGACTACCGGCCTGGCTATCCCGCTGCAACCCTGGGAACTCAATACATGGAAGGACATCGTCCACATCCCGCCGAACGTCAGGGCGCGCATCATCATGGACTTCGAGGACTACCCGGGACGTTTCCCGAACCACTGCCATCTGCTCGACCACGAAGATCATGAAATGATGCGGCAGTTCCAGGCCACCTTCGACCCGGCCAACTGTAACGGCAATGACATCTGTGAATTTGGCGAGGACTCCATTAGCTGTGCCAGCGACTGCGCCCAGGTCAGTGGCGCCTTCTGCGGCAACGGCCTGTGTGAAGCTGGTGACGGCGAGGACTGCATAACCTGTGCGGAAGACTGCGCCGGAAGGCAGAAGGGTAAGGTCTCGAATCAGTGGTGCTGCGGTAACGGCGGCACCAACCCGATCGGCTGCGGCACCGACGTCGCCGACAACCGCTGCATCGACGCCAGTGCTGGCCTGGCCTGCCGTGTAACCCCGAGGCTGTCGGCATCCTGTGGTGACTCGCTTTGCGAGGGCCAGGAGCAGGTACCGGGTCCGGACTTCTGTCAGGTCGATTGTGATCCGGGTCCACCGCCCGTGTGCACACGCAATGCCCCGACCTTCGCCCTGGGCAATGACCAGAGCATCGCGGTGGATGGTTCGGCCGTGTACACGTTGAGCGTGACTAACAACGACACGACGGCCTGCCCGGATACGACCTTCGACCTGGGCATCCTCAGCGAGACGGGCAATATCGCCAGCTTCAACCTGCCGTCCGTGCTGTCGGCTGCATCGGTAAGCATTGCAGCGGGCGCTGGCGACACCTCGGTGACCCTGACAGTGACCGGTAACGGTACTGGTGCAAACGGCGACCTGCTCGATTCCAGTGTGGAGGTTCGCGACGATGTGGATCATGCCGGTCAGGAGCAGACAGACACCGTCAGGACCACCATCCAGGCCGCGGTTTGCACCTACAGCAATCCGACGGTGTCCATCTCGCCGACAGCGCAGGACATCACAGTCGACGGCGGCAGCGTGAACTACACGGTGAGCATTGCCAACAACGACACGGCGGCCTGTCCAAATACGACCTTCAACCTGAGTGTGAGTGACACGAATGGTGTGGATTTTGATCCGTCGACGCTGGGTCAGAACTCGGTCACGCTGGCTCCGGGAGCCAACACCGACGTGACCCTGACGGTGACCGGACAGGCGGGTACGACCAACGGTGCCACCAACGACAGTTCGGTCGCCACGGCGGCGGACGCCAATCACGGCAGCGTGACGTCGAACACTGTCACGACGACCATCAACGTGGGTGGAGTTGTCGTCTGCGGTGATATCACCAACAAGCAGGCCTGCAACGCCGAGCCGACCTGTGAATGGAGTAACAGATTCAAGACATGTAATCCTATCTAGTTTCTGCTAATCCGTTATATTAGTAAGGGGGAGCCAATGCTCCCCCTGTTCTTAACCTGCAGGATCCCGCAATGGGGAGCGGATTGATCTTGATATATTTTTGTAAGGAGTAACAAATGATCAGACTACTACCCGTCATTCTATTGAGCTGCCTGACATCCGCACAGGCACTGGCCGACATGGCGCACATCACGGCCGACCGTGACAACACCCTGGTCGAGGACCCCGACGGCGCTTTGTCCAACGGCATTGGCCTGCATATCCGTGCGGGTCGCACCAACCAGGCGATGAACAGCATCCGCCGCGGACTGGTGCGATTCGACGTGGCCTCGGCCCTGCCGGCCAATGCGATCATCGACCGCGTGTTCCTGACGTTGTACCAGAATTCGAATAACACCGAGCCTGCCGATGTCAGCCTGCACAGCGTGCTGGCAGACTGGGGTGAAGCTGCATCATTCGGCGGCGGTGGCGGTGCGCCAGCCGAGCCCGGCGATGCGACCTGGTTGCACACCTTCTACGACCACGACTTCTGGGTGCAACAGGGCGGGCATTTTGTTCCGCACGCCACTGCCACTGCGACCGTCAGCGGCAACGAGTTCTACACCTGGCAAAGCACGGTGCATATGGTCAACAATGTGCGCCTCTGGTTGAAGAATCCCGAGCGTAATTTCGGCTGGCTGGTCATGGGCGACGAGTCCACCGGCGGGACGGCGAAGCGCTTCGACAGCCGCGAAGGTCGCGACAGCACGCGGCACCCGATGCTGACCATCGAGTATCACTTGCCGGGTAACTAGGTCCCGGCTGGTGCTGACTATCGTGCGTTAGTAAAAAGCATTTCAGTAGTCAGATCCGTTCGCCCTGAGCCTGTCGAAGGGTCTCGAATCATGCGGTGAAAATGCGTATGCCGGTGTGGTTCGACAGGCTCACTACGAACGGAAAGTAGCGGATGGCTCTGTTCAAATCTTCTGAAAAGGTAACGTGCAACCAGTTCTATTCGAGCCCGCTTCAAGGCAATGAATGTGGTCGGGTTATACGTACTGATCAGACAACGAACCTGCTGTAGATCAATTGTCACTGTGATTCACTCCGGTATGATGTAGTCCCATGCTTGCTTCCAGACTGGTTCTTCCAACAGTGCTCGTTATTGCCGGTATTGCGATCGGCATCGCCCTCGACCGCCACTGGTTGACGCAGGGCGACGCAAACCGACCGATATCTGAAAGCGAAACGGCGCTTGAGCACGCGCGCGAGCACGCCGATCCTGACTATGTCTGTCCAATGCATGCCGACGTGGTATCGAAGGACCCCGGTAGCTGCCCCGTATGCGGCATGGACCTGGTCGAACGTAAACCCATACCCGCCGAGAACGCGCTGGAACACGCGCGCAGGCACCTTGATCCCGACTACGTCTGCCCGATGCATCCCGATGTGGTGTCGAAAGAGTCCGGCAGCTGTCCGGTATGCGGGATGTACCTGGTCGAGCGCGAACCGGTGATGCAGGCAGCGCAGGCAGGCGAAATGATGCCGGCCGTGACCGTGACGCCGGCGTTCATCCATAATTTCGGCGTGCGCACGGCAACCGTGGAGCGCGGCTCGGTGTCGCGCCGCATCGTCGCGATCGGCAGGGTTTCGCGGATGCCGCTGCCGAAGGAAAACGACGCGCTTCCCGGTCTACCGGGCACCGTTGCCGAACTCAGCGACAAGGGCATCGGCGACCCGGTAGAGAAAGGCGAATGGCTTTACAGCGTCGATGCGCCGGCCTGGCGTTCGCTGCAGCAGGCCTATCTCGACGCGATCGAGGCTGAGGACGAGGTACAGCGCAAGCAGTTACGCCAACGCCTGCAGTCGCTGGGTATGGACAATGCCACGCTGTCGCAGCTCGAGCGGGGCGGACGCATTCGGCAGATGTTCGATATCACGGCGCCGGTGAAGGGCACCATCAACGAGTGGCGCGCGGCTGCCGGTGACACCGTCGACACGGGTACCCGGGTAGTCACGCTGGGCGGTGTTAACCGCGTACCGGTCATCATCTCGCTGTTCGAGGGCCAGGGTGCCTGGATCGACCGGGGCCAGCGCGTCGTGTTCAGGGTGCCGACGATGCCGGGTACCGAGTTCGTCGGCACGGTCGACCGCACCGACCGCGAAATCAATTTCAGTACCCGCACGCTGCCGGTCTACGCCGGCTTCTTCACGTCGGACCCGAGGCTGCGCTACGGTATGCTGGTCGAGACCGAAATCCACACCTCTGACCGCGAGAATGTGCTGCGCATACCGCGCGAGGCATTGATACGCACCGGTGAAGGCGACCGCGTCATTGTCGCGCTGGGCGATGGGCGCTTCCAACCGGTCACCGTGGTGACCGGCATCGAGAGCGGCGAATACATGGAAGTGCTGTCCGGGCTCGAGGAAGGTGACCGGGTCGTCGTATCCGGCCAGTTCCTGATCGATTCGGAGAGCAGCCTGACGGCCAATTTCCAGCGAATGGAGATGGGGACAGGTCAGTGACTGCAATTGTCGGTTCCGCGACAAAATCATCAGGAATGATTTTGAACAGCCAAAGGCTGGCCCGAAGGGCGAAAGGCAGGATGCCTGAAGTAGCGCGGGAATCCACGGTCCTAACTGGGACTCCCGAACGAGGCCGGGGATGACGGAAAAGACGGTAACAATTTGACATGATCGCCGCCATCATCCGCTGGTCTGTACATAACCGCATGCTGGTGTTGTTGATCGCGGTCATTCTGGCCGGCCTGGGCGTGGCCGCGCTCAAGCAGATTCCACTGGATGCGATCCCCGACCTGTCGGACGTGCAGGTGATCGTGCGCACAACTTACCCGGGACAGGCGCCGCAAGTCGTGGAAGACCAGGTGACCTACCCGCTGTCCTCGGCGATGCTGGCCGTACCGGGTGCGACCACGGTGCGCGGCTATTCGTTTTTCGGTGACTCCTTTATATACGTGATCTTCGAGGATGGAACCGACATCTACTGGGCACGCTCGCGCGTGCTGGAATACCTGAACCAGGCCAGCGGCCTGCTGCCGCCTGAAGTCAATCCCGAACTGGGGCCCGACGCCACCGGTGTCGGCTGGGTCTACCAGTATGCGCTGGTCGACCGCAGCGGCGCACACGATTTGAGTCAGCTGCGCTCCATTCAGGACTGGTTCCTGCGCTACGAGCTGCAGACTGTGCCGGGCGTGGCCGAGGTCGCCACGGTCGGCGGCATGGTGCGGCAGTACCAGGTGGTGGTTGATCCCGACCAGTTGCGTATTTACGCGCTGCCGCTTGCCGAGGTAAAACGCGCGCTGGTCACGGCCAACCGCGAAACCGGCGGCTCGGT
>JABDRC010000156.1 GCA_013041945.1 Halobacteria archaeon | reverse complement strand
CCGCAGGACAACAACCCGGAGGGTGACTTCACCCACAGCATCTGGAACCCGGATGTTTCGGCCAACCCGGATCCGCTGGTCGCGACTATCGAGGTCAGCGCCTCGCCAACCGGATGCGGACCGCGCTTCCCGTTCGAAGTGCCGAGGTTCGGCGTGTACGCCTGCCTTGACTTCGACGGCGACCCGGGCGGTGCCGTGGGCGGCGCCGGTGACCCGAGCGTGCGCATCCTCGACTTCTGCACCACGCCGGACTGTGTCGCAGTGGCCCAGGCCACGCTGGATGGCGAAGGTAACGGCAGCATCGCTGCACCGGTACCGTTCGATGCGGCCACCGATGGTCGCGACCACTGGCTGGCGCCGGGTGAACCGCACTGCGCGGACTGCCACCAGGCACCCTTCGTGGAGCAGAGCGGCAACATCAACGCGTTCCCGCCGTTCAACTACCCGCGGAAGGCCAGCCTGATGCGCTACTCGCGCGGTCACCAGGATGTCACCTGCCAGGGCTGCCACGAGTCGATCCACGGTCTCTACCCCGTGTCGCCGACCATCGACAGCACCAGCTACGCGCAGGCCGCGTCGCTGAACCCGGATGGTTCGCACGGTCCGCTGAAGTGCGGCACCTGTCACGAGACCGACAACGCGGATATCCCGCTGTGGATCCGTAACGGTCTGTCCTACAACGGCCAGCGTGTCGACGACATCGACACGGCAATCCAGTGGATGCACACCTTCACCGAGGAGGCCAGCGTACTTCAGGACGGTGGCGTCTGTGAGAACTGCCACAAGGATCGGTCCAACAGGATCGCCGAGGACTCCGGCAAGTGGCTGCGCCATTCGTACTTCGGTCGCGTCGGTCGCAAGGTCCAGGATACGGCCGAAGTCGAGGCGCTGGGCTGTGTAGCGGGTGATCCGGCTGGTACTGACTGCGAACCAGGTACCGCGGATGACCGCACGGCGCTTGAGATCGCAGGTGGTATGTGCGTGTCCTGCCACCAGAGCGTAGGTGGTCCGACGACTGCTGCTGGCGCTCTTGCAAACGTGGTATGCACCGAATCGGAATGGAAGAGGCACCTGATCCAGGGCCGCGTATCCGAGCATGTCTGGGAGTTCATCTCCGAGGAAGAGACCGGTTCGACCTGCGGCTGGTAAACCGATGTAACCTGCTCCGGGATGGAGCAGGTCGACATTACATAGACGGAAGGAGGGGAAGATGACTTCCCCTCCTTTTTTATGCATCGGTTACGGCTCGATGCAGCTATTTGATATACAATCAATTTCCGGTGCAATCTCCAGAAGCCGTATTGACCGATACCTGTGATGAATGCACCCTGGTTAATTTCATGTTGGGAACAGTTTTATGAATACATTATTCAGTAGACACCGATTCATACCCTGTGGTCTCGCCTTGATGTTCACGCTGACTGCATGTTCACAGGAACCTGAAACAGCCGCCCGGCAGCCGGACGCCGAAAGTGCTAACACAGGGGTAACGCAGCAGCAATCAACGACCGACGTGATTGCCCGTGTCGGCGACCAGGCGATCACCTTCAGCGAGATCAACACCATGCTGAACAGCACGGCGGTGGTCGGCGTTTCCGTGCCTGCGCTGGGTACCCCTGAGCGCGACGCGGTGAGGATCGTGATACTCGACAGGATGGTCGACGCCAACCTGATCTACCTCGACGCGTTGCGCAAGGGGCTCGACCAGGATCCGCGTTACCGCCGCGATATCGACCGCCTGATGCTGGGCCTGCTGGCCGACATGCAACGCATGGCCATGCAGTCGGATATCACCGTCACCGACGAGGAGATCATGAACTACTACAACACGCAGATCGCCCCCGGCCAGGAACTGACCGAGGACGGCAGGGCGCAGATCGAGGCCGTGCTGCGCAAAGAGAAGGTGCACGTGAACGCGATGCAACTGCGCTCGAAGCTGCGTGAGGGCATCGATATAAAAATTCTCGAGAAGAATTACGATCCTGACGGCGACGACGGCCGTGCAGACGACACGCCGGTTGTCGAGGCCGGTGACCTGACGATCACCTGGGGCGAGGTGAAAAGCAGCCTGATCGCGGCCGGCATCGCTGCAACCGACGCGAACCTTCTCGCGGACATCGACGAGGCAAGGCTTGGAGCGCTGGAAAAGCAGATCGATATCCGCCTGCTGGCGCACAACGCGAAGGACGCCGGGTTCGAACTGGACCCGGTGTTCCAGCGGCGTCTGGGCGAGTTCAGCAAGACCCGCCTGATCAACCTGCACCGCGCCGATCTCGCTGAGCAGTACGAGCCCAGCGACGAACAGCTTGAGGCATTCTTCGAGGACCAGGGACACCGCATCACGGTGCCCGAGTTCCGCCGCGTGCAGATGGTGGTGCTCGCTAGTGAGGACGAGGCGAAGGATGTCAAGCGCCGCGTCGAGGCGCGCGAGATGACGTTCTTCGAGGCGGCGCAGCGGCACTCGATTGCGCCCGACGCGAAGAAGGACCTCGGCGAGATTGGCTGGGTACAGAAGGGCAAAGTGCTGTTCCCGGAACTGGAAGAGGTGGTGTTTGCCATCGGGCCGGGCGAGATCGGCGGCCCGGTGCAGGTCTCTGATGACTGGCACATCATGCGCGTCACCGACGTGCGCGAGGCACAGCGCGATAGCCTCGACCAGCTTGCGACCCGCAAGGAGGCCCGTCGCCTGTATATCAAGGACCGGATAGACGCATACACCGTCGCGCTGCGCAAGAGCGACTTTCCCGTCGAGGTCTACCAGGACAGGATCATCCAGCTGGCGCAGGCCGAGGCAGACATGGTTGCGCAGCTCGCCGAGC
>JABDRC010000268.1 GCA_013041945.1 Halobacteria archaeon | reverse complement strand
TCACACCCGCTGAGGACAGGTGATACACTGGACATCCGGAAAGGGCCCTACCGGTTCGAGATAAGCGTGACGGCTCTGACAGCGCAGCGCGGACCGGCCACCGTCGCGCGCAAGCTCTACAGCGAATCGGAGGCCAGCGCCAGTGAGCGGCACGAACTCTATCGTCAGCGCAAGCTCGAGGGTCACAGTGCCCGCCAGCAGGAACGTCGCCCGGACAAGCGCACGCGCCGGCTGATTCATAAATTCAGGCAACAGTCATGACCCGACCCGCAACACCGGCAATCGCCGTGGATGCCATCATCGAGATGGCCGACCGTCCCGGCCGGCCGATTGTACTCATCGAGCGCCGGAATCCACCGCATGGCTGGGCCATCCCTGGTGGATTCGTCGATGTCGGTGAAACGCTGGAGGCGGCCGTCATGCGCGAGGCAAAAGAGGAGACCTCGCTGGACGTGACGCTCAAGTGCCTGCTCGGCATTTATTCCGATCCCGCGCGTGACCCGCGCGGGCACACCGTTACCCCTGTTTATATCGCGGAGGCGCATGGAGAGCCGCGTGCGGCGGATGATGCCGCCAGCCTCGAGCTGTTTGATCCGCACAATTGTCCGGCGCTGGCCTTCGATCACGATGTCATCATTTCCGACTATATTGAATACCGTGAGCGCGGCAGGCTGACGCCTCTCAGGTTCTGACCGCAACAACAATCATACGCAATGGTGACACATGGCAGCCGGTAAACACCCGATACTCGTCATCGGCTATGGCGAAGTTGGCCATGCCATGGAGCACCTGCTGGCCGCCCGCCAGCCGATGCAGTTCTGGGACATCCATCCGCCGGCGGGGCATGAACCGGTCGAACTGGAACAGGCGGCAGCGAAGGCCGGGTTCGTCCTCTTCTGCATACCCGTCAGCCCGCTGGGCGAGGTGGCGGGGCGTGTGCTGCCGCATCTGTCGGCTGATTCGATTTCGCTCACTGTTGCCAAGGGCCTGGACGCGGCCGGGCGCCCGGCGCCGGCGATCTTCAGCGAAGTGTATGCCGGTGCGCGCGACTACGCTGTCCTGTATGGCCCGATGATCGCCGAGGAGATCATGCAGGGCAGACCGGCCTTTGCCCAGGTCGGCTGCTCCCGGCCCGGGGTCTATGCGCGGGTCGAGGCCCTGTTCTCGGGTTCCGGCCTGGTGCTCCGCTACAGCGATGACGTGCAGGGAATTGCCTGGTCGTCGGTCCTGAAGAACGTGTATGCCATCCTGTTCGGTGCGGCGGACGAACTGGCGCTGGGCGACAATGTGCGCGGCTACCTGGCGGTTGCGGCCATCCGGGAAATGACGGCCATCGTGCAGGCCATGGGCGGCGATGCCGCAACCGTGACACAACTCGCCGGCCTGGGCGATCTCGTTACGACCGCGACGAGCAGCAGTTCGCATCATCATGAACTCGGTCGGCAACTGGCACGTGGAGAATACAGGGACAGCCCGGCGGAGGGCGTACATACACTCGCAATGGTCGAACAGTACGATCTGCTGGATCGGGAACAGTATCCGCTGTTCAACCTGGTGCAGCAGCTTGTCACTGAACGCAGCGGGATCGAACAGCGCCTCCGTGCGTACATGCAGTCGCTGTAAACCGGAGTGTGTACCGGTTCCACCTGTTTCCCGCCCATGATTTTCACGGGTAAAGCCAGTAGAATGCGGTGGCGTCTAATACCGTCAATCAACCCGATTTAAAGGAACAACTATGCGACCCGCCCAGCTGCTCACCGTGCTTGAGCGTGAATTCCAGGCCGCCGTGCATGGCCAGCATACGCCGGTCATGCTGTGGGGTCCGCCCGGTGTGGGCAAGTCGCAGATGGTGGCGCAGGTCGCCGAGCGGCACGGTATGCCGGTGATCGATATCCGCCTGTCGCAGATGGAGCCGAGCGATCTGCGCGGTATCCCGTTTCGTGTCGAAGACCGGGTCGAATGGGCCGTACCGACCATGCTGCCCGCTGCCGAACGCCATGGCGAGCAGGGCATCCTGTTCCTGGATGAAATCACCTCGGTGCCGCCGAGCGTGTCGGCCGCCGCCTACCAGCTGATCCTCGACCGGCGCCTCGGCGCCTATACCGTACCCGACGGCTGGGCCATCTT
>JABDRC010000261.1 GCA_013041945.1 Halobacteria archaeon | reverse complement strand
GCCGATACCGAGGACAAGTGGGGGCTGTACAGCGCCGCCGCCGGCGAGGCACGCCCCGGGCTGGGGCTGTCTGCGCGCCTGCAGCTGTTCGAGACACAGGCGGTGACCGGCGAGGACGGCACCACGGCAGACCTGCGAATCGGGCTCGTGCACCGTCCACTTGCCCGTCGCTGGACCGTACTGAACCGGACCGACCTGTCCGTCGATACGCAGGAGGGCGGCAGCAGTGAGTATGACAACTGGAAGTTCGTCAACAACATACTGCTCAACTATCGCCGCGAATCGTCACAGCTCAGCACCTACTACGGCGCGAAGTATGCGCGCGACACCATCGATGGCATCGATTATTCGGGTTACACGGACTCGGTTGGTATCGAGTTGCGCCATGACCTCGGCGATCGCTGGGATATCGGGGTGCGTGCCAGCACCCTGCATGGCTGGGACAGCGATCATTACGATTATTCATGGGGGGCGTCGATTGGCTTCAATCCGGCGACCAATATCTGGCTTACGGCTGGTTACAACCGTGCCGGCTACGAGGATGACGACTTCGACCTGGCCGGATTTACTGCAGAGGGACCTTACCTGAAACTGCGCTTCAAGTTCGACCAGCAATCGGTGCGCGATACCATCAGCTGGTTTAACCGCGAGTAGGGTTGAATGTCATGATGATGAACAGTCAAAAGATGACACAGTCAGGCGACAGGCGAACAGGCGGGGTGCAGCACGCATGCTGAACCGTGCGCACCCATTCATGCGGCTGTTGACCGGCGCACTGGTGCTGGTCATTGCCATGCTGGTGACAGGGCAGTCGGCGAATGCCGGCGTGCCGATATCGCTGTACCGGAGTTTTGCCGGCGATCTGGATTTTGTCGCGACCGGCGGGACTCTGCGTACGCAACCGAATACCGGTAATGCCTGTGCCGTCACCAACAGCGGCAGTGCGACACTGAGTGGCATCCCGGCCGGCTCGACTATCACCGCGGCCTACCTGTACTGGGCGGGCTCGGGCACGACGCCGGACAATAACGTGACGCTCGATGGCGGTGTGATCAGCGCAGACCGTTCATTCACAGAAACATTTACATTTGGCGGTACCAACTACGATTTCTTCAGCGGCTTCGAGGATGTCACGGCGCAGGTGGCTGCCAAGGGCAACGGCACCTATACCTTCGCCAACCTGGCGGTCAACAGCGGTGCGCCACATTGCGCGGTATCCGCCGTGGTGTCGGGCTGGAGTCTGCTGGTTATTTACGAAAATACCACAGAGCCGTTGCGCGTCATCAATGTATTCGACGGCTTCCAGTTCTTCCGTGGCAGTTCGATCACGCTGACGCCGAACAACTTCACCATTCCGCCTGCAGGTATCGACGGCCGGCACGGTATCCTGACCTGGGAGGGCGATGTCGGGAACTCCGCATCGCTCAACGGCTTCAACGAGGCGCTTACCTTCAACGGCAGCGTGCTGACTGACGGACTCAATCCCGTCAACAACCAGTTCAACTCCACAATCAACGTGCTGGGCAGTAATTCCAGCTACGGCGTCGATCTGGATATTTACGATGTGTCCGCCCTGCTGAATCCCGGTGACACCTCGGCCAGCTCGGTGTACAGCTCGGGTGCGGACCTGGTACTGCTGAGCATGGAAGTACTGAGTGTGACCAATGCCGCGGTCGCCGATCTGGCCATCAGCAAGACGCACAGCGGTGATTTCACCGTGGGCCAGAATGGCAGCTATACGCTGCGTGTCAGCAATAACGGTCCGTCAGCCGAGAGCGGTCCGATCACGGTGACCGACACCCTGCCTGCCGGGCTGGGTTATGTTGCGGCAGCCGGAACCGGCTGGACCTGCGGTGCGGTTGGCCAGGATGTCAGCTGTACCCATCCCGGTCCGCTCGCCAGCGGCGCCAGCCTCCCGGACATCATCCTGACCGTGAGTGTCGCTGCGGCGGCCGCGCCGGGCGTGACCAATACCGCAGCAGTGGCCGGCTCCGTCTTTGATAACCAGGTCGGCAATAACAGCAGCAGTGACCCGACCGTGGTGCTGCAGCCGGACCTGTCGACCTCGACCAAGTCCGTGGCGGACCTCAACGGAGGTGATGCCGATCCTGGCGATACGCTGCGCTACACCATTACCCTGATCGAGAGCAGCGGCCTGGCCGCGAGCGGTATCAGTGTCACGGACAACCTGCCGGCCAATACCACCGGCCTGAGTGTGGTGTCGATTCCGCCCGGCGCCATCGATAACTCGACCGGTGTATTGCTGGATATCTCGAATATCTCTCTGCCGGCCGGCGGGACGGACGCCATTGTCTTCGATGTCACCATCAGCGGCAGCGCGAATCCCGGCGATGCCATCGACAACACGGCAACGATCAACAACCCCAACGGGCCCGGCGCCACGCCGGCGGCGCCCACCGTGATCGTCTCGGCCTCGCAGGTTGCGGCCAGCGGCAACAAGCCGCTTTATCTTTCGACGAATACCCTGTCGCGTAACCCGCCGGGTGCGGTGGGTAATGTCACGATCGACGAGGGGGCGACTGTCAACTGGACCCTCGCACCGGCACTGGCCACGGCCCTCACGGTCGACGGTGGCAGCGGCGTGATACCGGTGACCTTGCAGCTGGGCGAGGCCGGGCCCGGACAACAGCGCAGTTACACGATTACGCTGTCGTCTTCCGCGATCGGCACGTTTGCAACACTGTCATTGACCAACGTGGACCTGAACCCGGCCATTACCCCAACCTACAACCTGAACCTCACGTCGCCGGGTGACAAGCTGCTGCCGGCCGGCTCGACGATCACCCTGACGATCGTCAACAACACCAC
>JABDRC010000259.1 GCA_013041945.1 Halobacteria archaeon | reverse complement strand
GCTCTGCACATTAATCACACCGTCTGCAGCCGTTACTGGAAACGTCATGAATAATAAGATCAGTGTGGTAAGAAATATTTTCTTCATTTTCTTTCTCCTTTGACCGGTCAAACTAAATATATAACTCGTGACTAAAGGTCCTACTAGGGTCGGAATGAAGTTACCCCAGTTTAACGGACGGGCGTTCAGCAGTCCGCTGTAGATGGTTCAGCATCAGTGCCTTATTAGGCAGCGGAAAAATCACAGTCGAGCCAGATAATCGGGCCCACCCAGGGCTATGACTGCCGCCTCGATTTCAGAGGACCGCTTTCGAACGTAGTCAGAAGGATGGAGCGCTGACATGCGCTTTGGGCTAGGCAACACGGCGGCCAAAATCGCTGCCTCTTGGGAAGTGATTCGGCTTGGGGGCTTTCCAAAGAACAATCGACTCGCTGCATCAACGCCGTAGATTTTTGGGCCAAATTCCACAACGTTGAGATAGACCTCTAGAACCCGGCGCTTCGGCCACGTGAATTCGATCAGCACAGTGAAATAGGCCTCGAGAGCTTTACGAAGGAGGCTCCGGCCGGGCCAAAGGTACAGGTTCTTAGCGAGCTGCTGGGTGATTGTGCTGGCCCCGCGTCGGCGTTGGCGATCTTCCTGGAGCGCCTCGGAAATCGACTGGAAGTCGAATCCATAGTGGTGCGGAAACTTCTGGTCTTCGGCAGCAACGATGGCGACGGGAAGAGCGGGCGAGATCTCACTCCAGGGGACCCATCGCTGGTGGATACTGCCTTTATGGTGGAACCGTTCTTGAAGCATGAACGCAGTTGTTGGTGGTGCGAGCCAACGCCAAGGAAGAGTTAGAGCGATACTGACAAGTATTACGATCACAAGCGCTGTTGTGACGTGCCGCCGGAATCGCCATCCTCCCAATCTATTACGACTTTTCACCATGATCCATAATCGTCCTGGGTGATTCGGCGTCTGCCCGTGACCTTTCCCCTGGAACTTCCGATTCCGGCGGCGGGTTCAATCGGTGAGCGCAACATTTTATCTTTACCCAAAAAGATGGAGTGTATGCAATGGCTTATCGAAAACGGATCTACTACACATTAGAAAAAGGTACTGCTTTTTGGTTTCTGAGCATTTATCCGGGCTGGATTCCCGCCGGAGCCTGTCCCCGCGGAGGCGGGGGCGGGAATGACGGTAATATTTTCTAGTTTATTATCTTTCTCTGTGTTCTCTGTGGCAGGTATTTTTCTTCTTTCTTTGCGCCCTGGCGGCTTCGCGCGAGTAATGTCTTTTTCTAATCCGCAACCGGCTCCTCATTACCCTTGTGCATGCGCGGCCAGGCAGTCATGACGGCCTGCACCAGCGTTGCCAGCGGGATGGCGAAGAACACACCCCAGAAGCCCCAGATTCCGCCGAACACCAGGATCGCGACAATGATGGCCACCGGGTGGAGGTTGACGACCTCGGAAAACAGCAACGGTGCCAGCAGGTTTCCGTCCAGTGCCTGCAGTACGGCGTAGGCGAACACGACCCAGCCGAAATCCGCGCTCCAGCCCCACTGGAACCAGGCAATCGCCGCGACAGGCACCGTCACGACGGCCGCGCCGATATACGGGATGATCACGGACAGGCCCACCATAGTCGACAGCAGCAGCGCGTAATCCAGCCCCATGAGGCTGAAGGTGGCAAAGGCCGCGGCGCCGACGATAAAAATTTCCCAGACCTTGCCACGCACGTAATTCGCCACCTGCATGTTGACGTCACTGGCGACGGCATCGACCAGGTGACGCTGCTGCGGCAGACGCTGGTTGAACCAGGCGAAGATCCGGTACTTGTCTTTCATAAAGAAGAACGACAGCACCGGCACGAGGATGATATAGACCAGCAGCGTGATCAGACCGGTCACGGCCGGTACCGACAGTGACAGGACACGCTGGCTCAGCTCGGTAATCTCGGCACGGATAGATACGCCCAGCTCACCGACCTGCTCGGCGGTGAACAGGTTCGGGTATCTCTCCGGTAACCGCTGCATCACGCCCTGCACGTGGGTGATAATGTCGGGCAGCTGGCGAATGAGTTGTGTGACCTGCTCCGACAAGCGTGGCGCAAGCCACAGCACCGCAAATACCACGAATGTCATGAACACCAGAAAGACCAGGACAACAGCGGGCAGGCGCGGCATGCCCAGCCGGTGAAACTTCTCGACCACGCCATCGAGCAGGTAGGCGATCACCACACCGGCCAGCACCGGGGCCAGCATCTTTCCCAGCAGTAGCATGACAAGGAAGCCGGACGTGAGCAGCACCGCGAGGATAACGACCTGCGGGTCGGACACGTAGCGTCTGTACCACTGGGTAACGACATTCATGACTTCATCCGCCTGAACGTTTCAGCAACTGGCTGTAGTGCGTGGCAAAGATCGCTTCCAGTTTATCGATCACCTGTACCGGTTCCGTGCCCTGCATGACATGCGTCGCGACCAGATCGGATGTCGCCCCGAGCATCTCGCTCTTGTCCAGCATCGGGTAGGTCTTCGCCAGGCGCTTCAGCGCGGCGACGATCGATTCATCCGCCGGCCGCTCGATCTTCTCCGGTTCCGGCACCGCTACCGGCGGCCTGGCCGCAGCAACCGGCGGCGCGCTTCGCCTGGTCGACAGGAATTCCGCAAATGCCAGCAGGCTGGACCGGGCGTCCTCGTCCAGACCGGCGAACAGGTCGAGAAGTTGTTGTTCCGTTTTCATAACCGGGTGCGTGCGTGATATCGGGTTGTGTGTGCGGCTGCCGTCAGCAATCATCTTTGTGCGAGAGACAGTAGGCACGTGCAAACTCGAGCAATTCATCCATCGCGCGCTGGCGGAATTTCTGCTTCTGGTGCACGAAGGAGAACGGGCGTTCCAGCGGCGGATCGAGCTCCAGACTGACCAGGGTCCCGAGCTGCAGCTCCTTGTGGATGGTCACTTCGGAGACGATCGACACACCCATGCCTGCCTCGACTGCACCCTTGATCGCTTCCGGGCTGCCAAGTTCCATGGTCACGGACAGGTCGGCGGGTTTCATGCCGGTAACAGCGATGTATTCCTCGATGACTTCCCGCGTGCCCGATCCTTCTTCCCGCGAGATGTAAGGCTGTGTCACCAGGTCCTGCACCATCACCTTCTTCTTGTCGGCCAGCTCGTGTGCAGGGTGTACCACGGCCACCAGACGGTCGTTGCGGCAGTTTTCGACCACCAGGTTCTTGTTCATGACCGGCGACTCGACCACACCCAGGTCGATATCGTTGTTCTCGACCATCGACACGACGCCATCGGAATTCGACACCTTGAGGTGCACGTTCACGTCCGGGTATTTCTTGTTGAAATTACCCAGCAGGGCCGGCAGCATGTATTCGGCAATCGTGGTACTGGCACCGATGATCAGCACCCCGCTGATCTCACCGGTCATGTCGCGGACCGCATTGTCCATTTTTGCGTACAGATCGAAAATCTGTGCCGCGTACTCGTAGACACGCTCGCCGGCCGCGGTCAGGCTGATGCGGTTGTGGGTGCGATCAAACAGGCGGGTGTTGAAATACTCCTCGAGCTGGCGCACCTGGAAGGTCACGGCGGGCTGGGTCATGTGCAGGCTTTCCGCTGCCTTGGTAAAACTCAGCAACCGGGCCACGGTATGAAAAACCTGTAATCTGCGATCAGCCATTCAACATCCTGTTAAGGGTGCCCGTGTCGGGCAGGGCAAGACAAGCGGTTGAACTATAAATGAAGTTAATGAGAGACTCCAATCCATTCAGCCGCTGCAGCGCGGCAGCCAGGCTGCGCCTGCAGTCAGGGTGGAATGAGTGCCCGCGGCAGGAGGGTGCCTTTGCCGGCTCCGCGATTTCACCGGACATCTGATATAATGCCCTTCTATTTCAGCAGGTTGTCGATTTTATCCGAACTAACGGGGCATCAGGGTTGCCTGAACCTGTGTAGCCACCGTGCATTTTCAGTCAATTCCTGGAGAACAGTATGACGATATCAGACAAGCTTCTGCCGGCACTGCTGCTGTGCCTGCTGCCATTCGGGGCCGGCGCCGAGAGCCCCGTGGAAAAGGCGCTTGGCATCGCGCAGGAGGCCGACCGACGCGACTCCGGCTTCGGCAGCTATTCCAATGACGTGAAAATGATCCTGAAGAACAAACAGGGCCGGGAAAGTGTGCGCGAAATCCGCTCCAAGACACTGGAGGTGGCGGACGACGGCGACAAGAGCCTGGTGATCTTCGATCAGCCGCGCGACGTGGCCGGCACCGCACTGCTCAGCTTCACGCACAGGGAAGGGCCGGACGACCAGTGGCTGTACCTGCCGGCCCTGAAGCGCGTCAAGCGCATCGCCTCCGACAACAAGTCAGGACCGTTCATGGGCAGTGAATTCGCCTACGAAGACATTGCCTCGCAGGAAGTGGAGAAATACACCTACAAATACCTGCGTGACGAGACGCTTGACGGCCTCGATGTGTTCGTTTTCGAACGCTACCCGCAAGACGAGAAGTCCGGCTACACCCGCCAGGTCATCTGGCTGGACAAGGAGCACTACAAGGAGCGCAAGATCGAGTATTACGACCGCAAGCAGGCGCTGCTAAAGACCCTGACGTTTGCCGATTACCAGCAGTTCAGGGACAGTTTCTGGCGTGCGCAGGACATGCATATGGTGAATCACCAGACCGGCAAGAGCACACGCCTGCTGCAGACCAATTACGATTTCGCTGCCGACCTGGATGACCGCGATTTCGACAAGAACTCACTGAAACGTGCCCGTTAAACCGGGGCGCCCGCAGTGAAACGGCTCCTCTGCGCCCTCGCCTGCCTGCTGCACACCCCTGGCGCACATGCCGAGTGGCGCGGCTATGTGTCAGCCGAGTTGCTCGGCTTCCAGGAAGCCCCCCGGGATGCGCGCCAGCATGATGCCTACGCCTCGCTGGCGTTCGAGCCGGAGTATTTTCGCGAGTGGAACAGGCGTGACGACCTGTTCACCTTCAAGCCGTATTTCCTGGTGGACTCGCACGACGACAACCGCACCCATGCCGACATCCGCGAGTTGTCGTGGATCCATGTGGCGCGTGACTGGGAAACGAACATCGGCATCAGCAAGGTCTACTGGGGCGTGACCGAGGCCGTTCACCTGGTGGACATCATCAACCAGACCGACCTCGTTGTGAATGAAGACGGCGAGGACAAGCTCGGCCAGCCGATGGCCAAGCTGACACTGATCAGGGACTATGGAGTCGTTGACCTGTTCGTACTGCCGGGGTTTCGTGAACGCACCTTCCCGGACATCGAGGGCCGCCCGCGCTTCGGCATCCCGGTCAATGACGATGTGCTGTACGAATCCGGCGCCGAAGAACTGCATACCGATTTCGCAGTCCGCTGGTCACACAGCATCGGCGAATTCGATATCGGCGTCGCCCACTTTGCCGGCACCGCACGCGAGCCGCGTTTCGTGGTACTGCCCGCTGATTTCACCCCCCCCTCGACCATCGCAAAAGTCACGCCGCTTTACGAAATCATCAACCAGACCAGCCTCGACCTGCAGGCCATCTTCGGCGGCTGGCTGCTTAAACTGGAAGCGATTGTGCGCAGCGGCCAGGGCAAGCGTGTGCGTGCCGTGGCCGGCGGCTATGAATATACCTTTGTTGGGGTCAACGACTCGCAGATCGATATCGGCATTATCACCGAGTATCTCTATGACAGCCGCAGTGACGATATCAACCTCGGCGCAGCCCTTGCCGGGCAGCCTTTCTCCACCTCGCCGTTCCAGAATGACCTGGTGCTCGGTGCCCGCTTTACCCTGAACGATGCCGCCAGCTCGGAGTTGCTGGCAAGCATGATTGTCGATCTCGACGGCGGCGGCCAGAGTTACAACCTGGAGGCCAGCCGACGTTTCGGCGACAGCTGGAAGCTTTCACTGGAAGCGCGCGGCGTGATGAACATACCTGCGAACAACGTGCTTTCCGGTTTCGAGGATGACAACCGTTTTCGCCTGGAGCTTGCACGCTATTTCTAGGCTGTACAGGATTGCGCAACCCCGGCTGCCGGGGCAATGGCAAGGCATCCCCTCAGTGCGTCGTCCTGGCGGCCTGCAGCCCCTCCCGCACCAGCCCTGAGATACTGTCCACCGGGGTGACTTCATCCAGCGCCTTCAATATCAGCTGCGAACGGTTCCTGACGCCGAATTTTCTGAACAGTGTCGTCAGGTGCGCCTTGACACCCTGGTGCGAGAGAAACACCCGCTCTGCAATCTCGCTGGTCGACAGGCCCAGCATGATGAGTCCCAGCACTTCGGTTTCACGACTGGTCAGGCGAAGGCTCATTGACCGCACCCGCATATGGACGCCGTCGACCAGTGAACTGTCAGCAATAAACCGCTCCATCAGGTGGCGTTCGATCCAGTAACGGCCTTCCCGCACGGCGCTGATCGCCTCGATCACGTGGTTGTCATTCATCTTCTCATTGATGTAACCGTGCGCTCCGGCACGAATTACCCGGTACAGGTAATCATCGGACATCGCCTGCCCGAATATCAGCACGCGCAGACCCGGGAAACCCTCGACCATTTCCCGAAGGTAGTCCTCGAACGGTTCCGGCATGGATTTTTGCTGCAACAGCAACAGGTCCGGGCACACGCCCGCAAAATATCGTGAACAGGACTCACCCGGCGCCACGCAGGTGAGCGCGGCATCGTCATCGGTGGCTTCGAGCAGGCGGATGATGCCACCCGCGAACAGGTCCCGGTTTGCAATCACCAGCACCTTGCAAGCTCCCGGTACGTCTTCTTCCAACATCAGGCTTGCCGGGTATTGCGTAGACATGATGCCCTCCTGTGTATGGATTTTTAATATATATTAATTTTATTATATACAAATCTAGAGCGCAATACACCGGGCCCGCTGCATAACCTGCCGGAAAGGATGATTCTGACGATGGGGCCTGTGAAAACTGGCTGCAAAACAGCGGCCAACCGGCGGCGGCCCCGGATCGCCGGAATACGGTAGCGGACGCACCTGCCGCCCCACCCGGTCAGCGGGGTCTTTTATGCCTCAGAAGGCAAATTCCTGCAGCCGGATAC
>JABDRC010000255.1 GCA_013041945.1 Halobacteria archaeon | reverse complement strand
AGAGCAACCCATTCCCCGTATTCGGGACGATAGAGATAGCGCGACAGGTAACACAGCAGCAGCAGGGCACCATGGATTCCGAATGCGCCGACCAGCACCAGCAGAAACAGGCCCGGATCGAGCGCCTTCAGCAGATCCGATGATGCAGACGCGGACACCCATACCGTTGTAATCACGCAGGCCGAAGGCAGGTATCTCAGAAACCAGTGGTGCGATGTTGCACGAACGCTGGCGCGCAGGGTTGCACCGACGACGAAGGGAACGAGTACGAGCAATACCAGTTGCTTGAATATCGGTAATGGTGAGATTTCAATCAGACCCGCACCACCCAGTGTCAGGTGCAGCATGAACGGAATGCTGAAGACGCCGATCAGATTCAGCAGGATAGTCAGGAAAAGCGCCTTCGGGGCATTACCACCGGCCAGCCTGGTCATAACGATCCCGGAAGAAAGTGTCGGCGGGACAGTGGCCATCACAACCAGACCCATGGCGAAACCCGCCGGCATGGACAAAAGGGTAACGACTGCAAGCCCGATCAGCGGACTGATCAGAAGGCTGATCAGCACGGCGACGAGAGACGCCCGAAGAACCCTTGCTGCGCGGGGTAGTCTGTTCAGATCAATCTGGTAACCGTTGACCAGAAAGATCGTTACGACCATCCAGGGCACCAAACCCATCTGGTGCAAAACCGTCCCCGGCGCGGGCGCGAGCATAGCCGCAACAAATGCCAGCAGCAGACCAACGGGCAGAAAGTAACTGTTCAAATTCTCAGAACCGCGGTCGGGACGGGGTCGGTATCAGGTGAATCACGTCTGCATTTGCGGCGGGATCGTATACCCTGGCGTAGACTTGACAACGCATCTTCCCAGCCAACCAGGTTGGTGAACAGCATTTGCAGACGAAAGACCGTAGTATGCGCAATTCACGTCCCGGGCCACAGGCGGCATTGCTATACAGACGGCGACACTAGACTACGTTTACTATACGCCCGATAAACGGGCGGCGTTAAAGGCCGCTGCCACAGCCACCAAGACACGAAAAACATGATCAAGACACTGCACCACTACATTGCTGGCCGCCGGGTCGAAGGGACCAGCGGTCGCCACGGCAAGGTATACAATCCGACCAGCGGCGAGATTCAGGCCCAGGTCCCCCTGGCATCGGCAGACGAGACAGCCAGGGCGATCGAAGTGGCAGCCGCTGCATTCCCTGCCTGGAGGGACACCCCTCCCCTGCGCCGCGCCAGGGTGTTCTTCCGTTTCAAGGAATTGCTGGACAGACATCTCGATGAACTTGCGGGGCTTATCTCCGCAGAGCATGGAAAGGTGCTCAGCGATGCGCGGGGCTCCGTGATCAGAGGGATGGAGGTGGCTGAGTTTGCCTGCGGTGCCCCCTACCTGCTGACCGGCTATTTTTCCGAGAACGTTGGAACGGATGTGGACAGTCACTCCATGCGCCAACCGCTGGGCGTATGCGCGGGCATCACACCCTTCAACTTCCCGGCCATGGTTCCGATGTGGATGTTTCCGCTGTCCATCGTCTGCGGCAACACCTTCATCCTCAAAACCTCCGAAAAGGTACCCTCGACGGCGCTTCGACTCGCGGAGCTGCTGACAGAAGCAGGGCTGCCGGACGGCGTCATGAATGTGGTCAACGGCGACAAAGAGGCGGTCGACACCCTGCTCACGCACCCCGATGTGGCCGCCGTCAGCTTCGTGGGTTCGACGCCGGTTGCCGAGTACATCTTTCAGACAGGCACCCATCACGGCAAGCGCGTACAGGCCCTGGGGGGCGCCAAGAACCATATGGTCGTGATGCCGGATGCGGATATGGACCAGGCTGCTGACGCCCTGATGGGGGCGGCTTACGGCTCAGCCGGTGAACGTTGCATGGCGATCTCCGTGGCCGTCGCCGTGGGAGATGCGACCGCTGACGCCCTGGTCGAAAGACTGGCCCCCCGCGTGGAGAAGCTCAAGATCGGGTCCAGTATCGAGCCGAACTCGGAGATGGGTCCCCTGATCACCGGGGAACATCGCGACAAGGTCAAAGCTTATGTCGACATTGGTGTCGAAGAAGGCGCCCAACTCCTGGTCGACGGCCGC
>JABDRC010000254.1 GCA_013041945.1 Halobacteria archaeon | reverse complement strand
ACATCGCACATCCAGCCGGCCAGTTCGCGGGATTCCGCCTCGCCCAGACCCCGGGTGGTAATCGCCGGTGTGCCGACGCGAATGCCGCTGGTGACAAACGGTGACTGCGGGTCATTCGGTACGGCATTCTTGTTGACCGTGATGTTGGCCGCGCCCAGTGCGGCGTCGGCCTCCTTGCCGGTCAGTCCCTTGTCGATCAGGTCAACCAGGAACAGGTGGTCATCGGTCCCGCCGGACACCACGTTGTAGCCGCGCTCGAGAAACACGCCGGCCATGGCACGCGCATTGTCCAGTACCGCCTGCTGGTAGTCGCGGAAGGACGGCTCCAGCGCCTCCTTGAAGGCCACCGCCTTGGCGGCGATGACGTGCATCAGGGGGCCGCCCTGGATGCCGGGAAATACCAGCGAGTTGAATTTCTTTTCCAGTTCCGCGTTGGCCTTCGCCAGGATCAGGCCGCCGCGCGGCCCGCGCAGGGTCTTGTGCGTCGTGGTGGTGGTGACATCGGCGATATTGACCGGGCTCGGGTAGATGCCGGCCGCAATCAGGCCGGCGACATGGGCCATGTCGACGAACAGGTAGGCGCCGACCGAATCGGCAATCTCGCGGAAGCGCTGCCAGTCCACCACACGCGAATAGGCGGAAAAGCCGGCAATCACCAGCTTCGGCCGGTGCTCCTGCGCCAGTGCGTCGACCTGGTCGTAGTCGATCTCGCCGGTGTCGTTGTTCAGGCCGTACTGGACGGCGTGGTAGATCTTGCCGGAAAAGTTCGGCCGGGCACCGTGGGTCAGGTGCCCGCCGGCGTCGAGACTCATGCCGAGGATGGTGTCACCCGGCTGGATCAGTGCCATGTACACTGCCGCGTTGGCCTGGGAACCCGAGTGTGGCTGCACGTTGGCATAGTCCGCATTGAACAGCTGCTTCGCGCGGTCGATCGCCAGCTGCTCGGCGACATCGACATGCTCGCAGCCGCCGTAATAGCGTTTGCCCGGGTAACCCTCGGCGTACTTGTTGGTCAGCACGGAACCCTGCGCTTCCAGCACGCGCGGGCTGGCATAATTCTCCGAAGCAATCAGCTCGATGTGCTCTTCCTGGCGCCTGCGCTCGGCGTCGAGCGCGGCCTGCAGCTCGTCATCGAAACCGGCAATTTGCATGTCTTTGTCAAACATAGGCGTTAACTTTATGAAATCCCCAATATATTCCGGACTTGAATAATAGCCGAAAACAAATCCCGGTGCGATACACCCATGGGCATATAGAGGGCGACCCGCTCAGTTTTCCCCGGCCATGGCTGCCAGCACCGCACACCAGGCACGGGCAAGATTGTCGCGGTTGTAGCCGCCCCCGCCCATCGCCAGCAGACGACCGTCACAATGACGTGCGGCCAGTGCGCTCAGGCGCCGTGCGGCATGCGCATGGGCGGCGGGCGTATAGCGCAGATGGGTGATCGGATCATCGGCAATGCTGTCGGCGCCGCACTGGAACAGGATGAACTCCGGCCGCTGGCGGTCGATGAAGGCCTCTGCCTGCTCCCAGGCAGCAAAGAACTGTGCGTCGCCCGCCTTCGGCGGCATGGGAATGTTCAGCTTGGTGCCCGCCGCCTCCCCGCGCCCCGTTTCGGTGATGTCGCCGGTACCCGGATACAGGTACTGGCCGTCTTCATGCAGATCGACAAACAGCAGGTCCGGGTCCGCCTCGAAGCTGTAAAACACGCCGTCGCCGTGATGGGCGTCGATATCGACATAGGCGACGCGCCGGATGTCATATTCCGCACGCAACACCTCGATGGCGATGCCACAGTCGTTGAACACGCAAAAACCCGCGGCACTGTCGCGCCGGGCATGATGGAGGCCGGCAATGGGTACGAACGCGTGCCGGCATTCGCCCTCCAGCACGCGGCCGAGGGCATCCAGCACACTGCCGACCACGACACAGGCCGCCTCGTAAATCCCGCGCACCGCCGGCGTGTCACCGGCATCGAGGTAGCCGGTCCCGCTGGCAGAGTGCTCGATGACCCGGTCGATGTAGGCCGGGGTATGGAACGTCTCCAGCATCTCGCGCCCGGCGATAACCGGCTGATGGACCGTCACGCGCGTGTCGAGATCCTGCTGTTGCGCCAGCGTCCAGAACGCATCCATCCGGTCCGGACCGAACGGATGGCCATGACCGAAGCCGTAACTGGCCAGGGCCTCGCCGATATAGACACAGGTCGCATTACCCATATGCCGATTATGGCCCCCGCGGAACACAACGCAAAGGTATTATGATGACACGATGATTCAGTAACATGGGGCACAAACCTGCATGGGATTCTCATTTGCATAATCGCCGCTTGCTCGCGGCAGGGCGACGCCTATAATGAGCGCCACCGATACAGGAGGCAGACACGCGTTCCAATGGCGCAGTACGTTTACACCATGAACCAGGTGGGCAAGATTGTCCCGCCCAAACGCAAGATCCTCAAAGACATCTCCCTGTCCTTCTTTCCCGGCGCCAAGATCGGCGTACTCGGCCTGAACGGCTCCGGCAAGTCCAGCCTGCTGCGCATCATGGCCGGCGTCGATACCGAGATCGAGGGCGAGGCACGCCCGCAGCCGGGCATCAAGATCGGCTTCCTGCAGCAGGAGCCGCCACTCAATCCAGACAAGGACGTACGCGGCAATCTTGAGGAATCACTTTCGGATATCACGGAAGCACAACAACAGCTCGATGCCGTGTATGCCGCCTACGCGGAGCCCGATGCCGATTACGACGCGCTCGCCACCGAGCAGGCGCGGCTGGAAAACATCCTGCAGGCCAGCGACGGACACAACCTCGAGCGCAAGCTGGAGATCGCCGCCGACGCCCTGCGCCTGCCGCCCTGGGACGCCGATGTCGCCACACTGTCCGGCGGCGAACGCCGCCGCGTGGCCCTGTGCAAGCTGCTGCTGGCCAATCCCGACATGCTGCTGCTGGACGAGCCCACCAACCATCTCGATGCGGAAAGTGTGGCCTGGCTGGAACGCTTCCTGGCCGAATTCCCCGGTACGGTCGTGGCCGTGACCCATGACCGCTACTTCCTCGACAATGTGGCGGGCTGGATCCTCGAACTGGACCGCGGCCACGGCATCCCGTGGGAAGGCAACTATTCCTCCTGGCTGGAGCAGAAGGAGCAGCGCCTGGAGGTCGAGGAAAAGCAGGCCTCCGCCCGGCAAAAGGCGATGAAGGCCGAGCTGGAATGGGTGCGCTCGGGCGCGAAGGGTCGGCACGCCAAGAGCAAGGCGCGGCTGGCCCGCTTCGAGGAGCTGGCCTCACAGGAATCGCAGCAGCGCAACGAGACCAAGCAGCTGTTTATTCCGCCGGGACCGCGTCTCGGTGAGCTGGTGGTCGAAGCGAAGGGCATCAGCAAACGCTTCGGCGACAAGCTGCTGTACGAGGATCTCAGCTTCAACCTGCCCCGCGGCGGCATCGTCGGCATCATCGGCCCCAATGGTGCCGGAAAAACGACACTGTTCCGCATGCTGACCGGCGCGGAACGGCCGGACAGCGGCGAGTTGCGGATTGGCGAGACGGTGGAAATCGCCTGCGTCGACCAGAGCCGTGATGCACTCGATGACAACAAGACGGTCTGGGAGGAAATCTCCGATGGCCAGGACATCATCACCGTCGGCAGGACCGAACTGAACTCGCGCACCTACGTATCGCGTTTCAACTTCACCGGCAATGACCAGCAGAAGCAGGTCGGCAGCCTGTCAGGTGGTGAGCGCAACCGCGTGCACCTGGCCAAACTGTTGCGCAGCGGCGGCAATGTCCTGCTGCTCGACGAGCCGACCAATGACCTCGACGTGGAAACGCTGCGCGCGCTCGAAGAGGCCTTGCTCGATTTCCCCGGATGTGCTGTAGTTATCTCCCATGATCGCTGGTTTCTCGACCGCATCGCCACCCACATCCTCGCCTTCGAGGGAGACAGCCAGACTGTCTGGTTCGAAGGCAACTACGCCGACTACGAAGCTGACCGCAAGCGCCGTCTGGGCGCCGACGCCGATCAGCCCCACCGTATCAAATACAAGCGACTGGACAGCTGACCCATGCCTGATAGCGAACAGCCAAGTGAAATAAACCAGCTGCGTGCATTTGAAATGCGCATGCAGACCGAAGGTGCCGCCGGTTTTGCAAACGGCCCGGAACCGTGGAACAACTGGCGGGAACCGGACAGCACCGACGACCAGCGTGTCTGGGGATGTGACCGGGAGCGGGAAGACACCAGGGCCGGCAGGACCCAGTGCGAAAAACTGCTGACGGGCATGGCCACGGTCGCGGTCGCCACGCTGGCCGTGGGCATAGGCGGTGTCTACCTGTCCAGCAGCCAGCCGGTACCGCAGGTCGCGCTCGACACCGGCCAGCCGGCAACGAACGTCGCCACGCTCGAACAGGCGGCCGCTCCGTCACCAGCCGGCAGTGTGATACGCGCGACAGCGGAGAATGCCCCATCGGCGAACACCGGCGCAACGGAACAGGAAATCGGCACCGCCATCGCGATGTCCGGGGCAGCCGACAACATCATCGGCACCCTCGCGCCACCGGACACGCCCCTCCCCGCCACCGGCACCACGTCATCGCTACAGGCACCCGCCGTGATCGCGTCCGCAGACCGGCTGCCACAGAATCCCGGCGGTCAGGCACCTGCCGATATCACGGCAGGCCTGCCGGCCCCGGCGGCCGGCACACCGGCGACCGCAGCCAACGACACACCTGCCAAAGTATCGATGGTTACCCCGCCCGTCAGCAGCAACGCTGCGAGCAAGGGAGATGCGGAAGGGATCTGGGTCGTGAACATCTCCTCGTACAACTATCAGTCCATGGCGCGCAGGAAACTGCAGGAGTTCAAGGACAAGGGTGTCATCGCCGAGGTCCATCCGGTCACCATCAACGGCAAACCCATGTACCGTATTCGTGCCACAGGCTATGAAAGCCGCAAGGAGGCAAAGACCTGGCTTTCGCTGCTGCAGGACCGGCTCGGCGTGGACAGCGCGTGGGTGTCGAAGCGGTAATAAAAAACTGTAGGACCGGACGCTGTCCGCGAATATCAGGACAACCCGTTCGCGCATACCTGCGCTCCTACGCCGTATTTATAGCTACCCCACCCACACCCGCGCATTGCGGAACATGCGCATCCATGGACTATCCTCGCCCCAGTCATGCGGATGCCAGGAACAGGTGACCGTGCGAAATACACGCTCGGGATGCGGCATCATGATGGTTGCGCGCCCGTCACTCGTGGTCAGTGCGGTAATGCCCAGCGGCGAGCCATTGGGGTTCTGCGGATAACGCGCAGCCACTGCACCATGGCCGTCGACGTAACGGGCCGCCACCAGCCCGGCCGCCATGGCGTCGGCGGGATCCGCAGCACCGAAGTCCGCCCGTCCCTCGCCGTGTGCGACGGCAATCGGCAGGACCGAACCGCTCATGCCGGTGAACAGGATCGAGGGCGTGTCGAGTATTTCCAGCTGGGAAAAGCGCGCCTCGAACTGCTCCGATTCGTTTCTGACGAAGCGCGGCCAGTGCCGCGCGCCCGGGATGATATCCTTCAGCGTCGACAGCATCTGGCAGCCGTTGCACACACCCAGTGAAAAACTGTCCTCGCGCGTGAAGAACGTGCCGAACATATCGCGCAGGTCGCTGTGGAACAGCACCGACTTGGCCCAGCCCTGGCCCGCACCCAGTACGTCGCCGTAGGAAAAACCGCCGCAGGCGGCCAGGCCGGCAAAGCCTTCCAGCGACACACGGCCGGCCAGCAGGTCGCTCATGTGTACGTCGACGGCCTCGAAACCCGCCCGGTGAAACGCCGCCGCCATCTCGATCTGTCCGTTCACGCCCTGCTCGCGCAGCACGGCGACGCGCGGGCGTGGCGTACGGCCGGCCAGCGGCGCCGTCACGTCTGCACTGCCATCGAAGGTCACGACCGGGCGAATGCCGTGGTCTTCCGCGTCCAGCAGGCCGTCATATTCCTGCCGCGCACAATCGGAGTTATCGCGCAGGGCCTGCATGTGATACGTGGTGGCCGACCAGGCCCGCTGCAGGTCGGTGCGTGTCTCTGACAACAGGGCGTTCTCGCTCAGCGTGACGGTCAGACGATCATCCGCGGCCGGATGACCGATGGCGTGCGTCACGTCGTCCAGTCCGTGTTCGCGCAGCACGGCAACGACGGCATCCAGCTCGTTGTCACGCACCTGCATCACGGCGCCGAGTTCTTCCGCGAACAGGGCCGCCAGCGGATCGTAACCAAGCCCGTCGATATGAACGGCCACACCGGTATGACCGGCAAATGCCATCTCGCACAGGCACGCCAGCAGACCGCCATCGGAACGGTCATGATAGGCCAGCAGCAGGCCGGCGCGATTGAGCGCCTGGACTGCCGCAAAAAAGGCCTTGAGCATTCGGGGATCGTCGACATCCGGCGGTATCGCACCGATCTGTTTGTAGACCTGTGCCAGGGCCGAACCACCCAGGCGATTGCGGCCCTGGCCGAGATCGACCAGCAGCAGGACCGTCTCGCCCGCGTCGGTGCGCAGCTGCGGTGTCAGGGTAAGCCGCGCATCGGTCACCGGCGCAAACGCGGACACGATCAGCGACAGCGGCGCAGTGACCGAACGGTCCTCACCGTCTTCCTGCCAGACGGTGCGCATGGACATGGAGTCCTTGCCGACCGGAATGGCGATACCGAGCGCCGGGCACAGTTCGGCGCCGACCGCACGCACGGTGTCGTACAGGATGGCATCCTCACCCGGGTGACCTGCGGGCGCCATCCAGTTGGCCGACAGCGAAACGCGGCCGATTGCCTCAATGGCGGACGCGGCGATGTTGGTCAGCGCCTCGCCGACGGCCATGCGCCCGGAGGCAGGACCGTCCAGCAGGGCCAGCGGCGTTCGCTCGCCCACGGCCATGGCCTCGCCGGTATAGCCGTCATAGTCCGCCAGCGTCACGGCCACGTCGGCGACCGGCACCTGCCAGGGGCCGACCATCTGGTCGCGATGCACCAGCCCGCCTACCGTGCGATCACCGATCGTAATCAGGAAGTTCTTGCTTGCTACCGCCGGCAGCGTCAGTACACGCTTGCAGGCTTCGGCAAAATCAATGTGCGTGAAATCCAGACGAGCACCCGGTGTCTGTAGCGACGCCACATCCCGATGCATGCGAGGCGGCTTGCCGAACAGGACATCCATCGGC
>JABDRC010000252.1 GCA_013041945.1 Halobacteria archaeon | reverse complement strand
TGGCGTGCAACTTCCACCGCAAAACCTGCCGAGCGAAGTTCCGCAGCCGCCTCCCGGGAATGCGTGGCGGCCTGTTCCACGACCTCGCGCGAGACCAGGTTCTTTTCCTGTAACTGCTGCTTGCGTGCATAATCGTTGCGTGCATAGGTGGCCGCGGCACGCGCGGCAGACTCCTGTTGTTCCGCACGCTTGATGGAAGCCTGGGCTGCGGCGACCTGTGCCTCGGCGCGTGCACGGCTGCGCGGGTCGAGCACCTCGGGGCGCAGTGGTTCCATCAGTGCCAGCGTCTGTCCCCGGGTGATTGCATCCCCGACCTCCAGCGTGATGCGTTGCAGATAACCGGCCACCGGTGCTGAAATGACAAAACGATCCTTGACGCGTGTCTGGCCTTCCTCCTCGACGGTGACGCGGAGCGGCGCGCGTTTCGCCATGCCGGACTCGATCAGCAGCGGGGTGGGCCAGAATCCCCACACCAGCAATGCCAGAATGATGATGACCAGAAATGAGATTGTTGTTGCACGGTTGATTTTCATGTATTTCATTCCCGTTACTGTGTTACTCGCGTGTTTTCAGGACACCGATCAGGTCGAGGCGGTTCAGTTTAAGCCAAAGCAGCAGTCCGGATACAATGGCCGAGACCAGCACCACGCTGGAGGCAAAGGCGACCGTGTCCGCCTCCAGTACCAGCGGTACGCGGTAGAGGTCGGAGCGGAAGGCGTTCGACAGGTATCGGCACAGCTCGCGCCCGAACAGGTAACCCAGTGGCAACGCCAGCAGCGTGGCAACGGCGAGTTCACCCAGCAGGATGTAGGCGACCTCGCCACGGGTAAAGCCGAGTACGCGCAGGCTGGCGAGTTCCCGGTCACGCTCCGACAGCGCGATGTGGGCGCTGTTATAAACGACCCCGAAGGCAATGACGCCGCCCAGAAGCGCCGTGATGAAGGAGAAGAACAGGATGGTTTCCTCCATGGTCTTGTGGAAGCTGCGGATGGCGGTCTCGCGCACGATCGTGCCGCCCACCCGCGGCATATCATCCAGTTCGTGCAGGACTCGCTCGCTCTCGCCTTCATCGATATCCAGGAAGATCGCGTTGACGGCGTTCCCCTCTTTTAGCAGGCGGTTGACCGTTTCGCGCTGCATGTAGGCCGAGACGCCAAGGTATTCACTGGTCAGCCCGGCAACCGGTACCTCCAGCACCGGACGACTGCCCTCGAGCACTTCCACGGTCAGGTATTCGCCGGGTTCGATCCCCAGCAACTCGGCGAGAAAATCGGTCAGTACCACTCCATGCACAGGTAATTCCACCCGCTGCAGATTGGCATCGAGGACCTTGCGCAACGTCCCGTCCGGTTCCAGGCCCTGCAGCGAACCCCAGTAACTGCGGTGTTCGAATCGCAGGCGGGCCGGCACTGCACGCATGCCCTCGGTATGCTGTACACCCGCGAGACCGGCAAGCGAATGCAGGGCATTGTGCGAGGTGGGTTCTATCAGTGTTACGGTCAGGTCCTGGGTCTGTGCCATGGCATACTGCACGTCGATCATGTACGTCACGGCGTCCTGCTGGAAGTTGGCTACCATGATGATGCCGCAGGCTGCGGCAATGCCGCCGACGGACAACAGTGTCTTGACCGGTCGCCGCTCGATATGGCGGGCGATCATGCGCGTGGGCTGGGAAAACAGCCGCTGCAGCCCGAGCCGTTCAATGAGGGTCTCGCGGTAGGCCGTCGGCGTTTCCGGGCGCATGGCCTCTGCCGGCGGCAGCTTCACCGCACGGTAGACCGACAGCAGCGTACCCGTCATGCCGGCGACGATGCTGACCAGCGCCGCCAGCATGATGACGTCGGTATGCAGGTGATAGTCGGTAAACGGGAACTTGTAGAAATTCATGTAAAGCGCACTCAGTCCCTTGCCCATCCAGATGCCTGCGACAATTCCCCCGGCGAGCCCGAGCAGCACGATGAGCAACACCATTGCGGCATAGTGCCGGCCCACGGCCAGGTTGTCGTAACCGAATGCCTTGAGGATCGCGATCTGGTTGCGCTGCGTATTCACCAGGCGCGTGATGACCACGTTCAGCAGGAAGGCCGCAACACCGAGGAAGATCACTGGGAATACCGCGGCCATGGTTTCGAGGCCCTTGAGTTCCTCGGACAGGAAGCGGTGCGAGGTCTGGTCCTTGCGTGCATACGCGCCGTGGCCGCCGTATCTCGACACGATTCGGTCAATGTGCTGAATCACATCGGTTACATTCGCGCCTTCGGCCAGGCTGAAACTGACATCATTGAATCCCCCTTCCATATTGTAGGCTGCGGACAGAGCGGGGCGTGCCATCCACAGGATGCCGTAGCGCTTGAAGTCCGGGAAAACCGCGCCGGGTGCAATGGCATACATGTATTCCGGGGACATGGCGATTCCGACGATTGTCAACTGCTTGCGCCGGCCGTTGATGGTGGCGGTCAGTCGATCGCCGGCCTGCAGGCCGTGTTCCTTTGCGAAGGTGTCATTCACCAGCACCTCGTCATCGTGGCCCGCCTTGACCAGCCGCCCGTGCGTCAGGTGCAGTGAATTAAGCTCCGGTGGCCGGTTCTCGGGTATCGAAATCAGCGTCCCGATGACCGGGTCACTGAATCCGGGCACTGCCAGTCGCGCCGCGGCAACCACGCGCGTCTGCACCCGTTCGACGCCGGGGACTGCCAGCAGGCGACCCGCCAGCGAGTTGGGCGCACGCTTCAGCAGCGCAAATACCTCTGCGAAGCGCTGTTCACGGTAGTAGCTGTCGCGGGCAATCGTCAGCGTGTCATAGGTCGACAGTGACATAACGAAGGTGGCGATCCCGCCGACCTGCACCAGGGCGATGGCCAGTACCATGCCGCGCATTTCGACCAGGTCGCGCCACAACTTGCGGTTGAGGACGCCCATGACTACCAGCTCAACTCGCTGGCCCGCTTGCGGGTCGCATTGCGTTCGATGGCGCTGATCCGGCCATCCATGATACGCACGACCCGGTCGGCCATGCCGGCAATGTCGGCATTGTGCGTGATCAGGGCCGTGGTGGTGCCGAGTTCGCGGTTGGCGCGCTCCAGCGCCTCCAGCACGAGTATGCCGGTCTCGGAGTCGAGCGCGCCGGTTGGTTCGTCGCACAGCAACACGGACGGATTCTTGGCGATGGCACGGGCGATGGCCACGCGCTGCTGTTCACCGCCGGACAGCTGTGCAGGGAAGTGGTCCATGCGGTCCTGCAGATGCACCAGCGCCAGTGCATCCTCCGCTGTCATCGGGTCATGCACGATCTCGGTGACGGCCTGGACATTTTCGCGGGCCGTCAGGCTGGGCATCAGGTTATAGAACTGGAACACGAACCCGACATGGTGGCGCCGGTAATCGGTCAGGCGGCGCTCGTTCGCATGCGTCAGGTCCTGGTCGCGGTAGGAGACGGTTCCCTCGCTGGCGGTGTCCAGGCCGCCGAGGATATTTAGCAGGGTGGACTTGCCGCTGCCCGAAGGTCCCAGCAGCACCATGAGTTCCCCGGCAATCAGGTCGAGGTCGACACCGCGCAGGGCATGCACGTCGACCTCGCCCATGTGGTAGACCTTGGTCAGGCCGCGCACCCGGAAAACGACATTTTCCCCATCGGC
>JABDRC010000155.1 GCA_013041945.1 Halobacteria archaeon | reverse complement strand
GCCGGCCAGGTAAGGTGTTGTCGCGGTTTCCGCCACCCCGAGTTCACTGAAGCGGGCGAAAATGCCGTCGACCTGCATCGCGTCAACGTTGCGCAACAGCAGGACATCGAGCTCGTCGAGTATGCCGGTCGGCTTCAGGGCAGCCAGTTCACCGAAGCGTGTCGTATCCAGGCCAGGAACGGCAGGCAGCAGTTGCCACAGGTCGTCCAGGACCAGCTGCGCGGCACTGATACGCAGGTGCCGCGACTCATCGACCGTTGTACCCGCGATGGACACATTGAACGGCACCCACTGCCGGTCCGCCTGTTGTGCCGACAATACCTGCAACACGGCCTTCCAGTCCCCGTCCGCCTGCTGCCAGCCCAGCCGGAGACCCAGCGTGTCCGCGCTGAACACATGTTGCCGGTCACCGGCCGCGCGTTTGGCATACAGGTCGTGCATATCCAGCTCACTGCTGACGGCAGCGACATGACCGGCCTCCACATCAACCCATAGCCGCAAATCGACAATGCCGCGCACCACCGCTTCCGGTTGCCAGTATTGCAGGAGGGACGGCAGGGACAGCTGCTGCCCCTTGATATAGGCGCGTCCCCGCCAGGTGCCCATATCCGGCTCGCTGCCGGTGAACAGGGCATCCAGTTCCAGCCGGTAGCCGATGTCCCCCGGCAGCCAGGCATGCCCGGTCAACCGGTGTTCATCATCATTATTGGCGAGCGACAGCAAGACCTTGGAAAAGCGTCGCGGCGCATGTCCGGTCTGTTCATCCCTGAACGTGATAACGGAGTCGTGCAGCGCCAGGCGTCCCATGCCGGCGAGGGTATCGAGACCGCTGCCCTCGCCACCGGGCCCGAGGTCCCTGAACTGCTCCACGTACAGACTGCCGCTCTCGTCGCGAACCAGCTCCAGTTCGGCACCGATGACAGCGATGCCGGCAAAGCTCACTTCGCGGTGGCGCAGGTAATGACCGACATCCAGTCGCAGCCAGATTTCATCGACAGCGAAGCCCTGTTCGGCCGATTCCGGCTGCCGCAGGACGACATTCCTGAGCTTGAGCACCGGATGCAAACCGCGCCAGGTGGCCTGCATGCGCCCGACCGTGACCTCGCGGCCCAGTGCCTCGCCGGCGGCCCGCTCCACGTCTTGCCGGTAGTCGGCCAGTGACGGGACCCACAGGCGCGCCGCCGTGAGTGCAACGGCAATGACAAACAGGGTCGCAACCGTCAGCAGCCAGACAATGTGAAGGGATCGTTTCAGCATGGAAAGAAGCGGTCGCGGCTACCTGGTCAGAGCGGCACTACGTCATATTGCTCCTGTGTATACAGGGTTTCGACCTGGAACTTGATGGGCTTGCCGATGAAGGCTTCCAGTTCCGCAAGGCTGTCCGATTCCTCGTCGATCAGCAGATCGACGACTTCCTGCGAGGCCAGCACCAGCAGCTGCTCGGTATCGAACTGGCGTGATTCGCGCAGGATCTCGCGAAAAATTTCATAGCAGGCCGTCTCGGCCGTTTTCAGCGAGGCACGCCCGCCGCAGGTCGGGCAGGTCTCGCACATGACGTGCTCCAGGCTCTCGCTGGTGCGCTTGCGCGTCATCTCGACCAGCCCCAGTGAAGACACCTCGGTGATGTGCGTCTTGGCGTGGTCCTTTTCCAGGCACTTTTCCAGTGCGCGCAGTACCTGCCGCTTGTGCTCCTCGACCTGCATATCGATGAAATCGATGATGATGATGCCGCCCAGGTTGCGCAGGCGCAGCTGGCGCGCGATCGCCTGGGCCGCTTCCAGGTTGGTTTTGAAAATGGTTTCTTCCTGGTTGCGGTGCCCCACATAACCGCCGGTATTGACATCGGCCGTGGTCATCGCCTCGGTCTGGTCGAGGATGACATAACCGCCGGACTTGAGCTGCACCTTGCGTTCCAGCGCTTTCTGGATCTCGTCCTCGACACCGTAAATATCGAAGATCGGACGCTCGCCCGGGTAATACTCGACCTGCGTGCGCATGTCGGGCATGAACTGGTCGCAGAACGTGATGGCGCGCTGGTAGGCCTCGCGCGAGTCAATGCGTACACGCTCGATATTGTCATCCAGCATGTCGCGCATTACGCGAATCGTCAGCGGCAGGTCGCCGTATACCAGCGTACCGGCCGGTGCCGTCAGTTCCTTCCCGGCAATCGACTGCCAGAGCTTCTGCAGGAACAGCATATCGGCCCGCAACGCGTCGGTGCTGGCCCCGTCGGCAGCGGTACGCGCGATGTAACCACTACCGGACTGTTCGGTCATGAACAGCTGAATGATGTCACGCAGGCGTACCCGCTCCGCTTCGCTATCGATCCTCTGCGAGATACCCACGTTGCCGACCTCGGGTATCAGCACCAGATAACGTGAAGGTATGGTTATTTGCGTGGTCAGTCGGGCACCCTTGGTGCCCAGCGGGTCCTTGATGACCTGCACAGACAGCTCCTGTCCCTCGTGCAACAACTCGGTAATGTCGCTCTGGCTGCCGTTGCCGTTTGTCTCGCCCTCGAGATTGCGCGAACCGGCATCGGACGCGTGCAGGAACGCCGCCCGCTCCAGGCCGATATCCACGAACGCGGCCTGCATGCCCGGCAGTACACGGCACACCTGCCCCTTGTAGACATTACCGACGATACCGCGGCGGGCTGCCCGCTCGATGAATATTTCCTGCAGCACGCCGTTTTCCACCATGGCAACACGTGTTTCCCTGGGTGTCACATTGATCAGGATTTCTTCGCTCATGCGCGTCCGTTTACGTGGCCGTTATTAAATGATGTTTATGCCGGATGCCTGCAGCAGGGCGGCAGTTTCATACAGGGGCAGCCCCATGACCCCCGAGTAACTGCCCTCGATCCGGCTGATAAAGACGGCAGCGAGTCCCTGTATGGCATACCCGCCGGCCTTGTCTGCAGGCTCGCCTGTGGCCCAGTATGCCGCACGCTCACTCCCGGTTAGCGTGCGAAATGTCACGTTACTTGAACTGGTCCTGACCGCCTCGCCATCCGCGACCAGCGCAACGGCCGTCAGTACCCGGTGTGTGCGTCCGGAGAGCAGTGCGAGCATGGCGTCGGCGGCGTCCCGGTCATGCGGTTTACCGAGGACACTGTCTCCGGCCACGACGGCGGTATCGGCCCCCAGCACCGGCAGCACCCGGTCTCCCGGCAGGGCATCACGTCCGGCGCGCGCCTTCTCCAGCGCGAGTCGCGCAACGTAGGCATCTGCGGCCTCACCCTGCGACCTGCCCTCCTCGATATCCACATCGATGACATCAAAACTGACACCGATTTGCTGCAATAATTCCCGGCGGCGCGGCGAACGCGAGGCGAGATAGACTACGGTGCTGTCTCCCATCCCTGAAAGGTCCCGGTTATCGTTGTCAGGTCTAAGATATCACGAACGGTGATAGGGATGGCCCTGGTGAAGGGTCCAGGCGCGATACAGCTGCTCGGCAACGATCACCCGCACCAGTGCGTGCGGAAAGGTCAGTTCCGAAAGCGACCAGCGGCGGCTGGCCCGCTCCAGGCAGGCCGGTGCCAGACCGTCGGGTCCGCCGATCAGCAGGACCGTGTCACGCCCGGATTCCAGCCAGTCGGCCAGTTGCCCGGCCAGTGCCGCGGTCGTGCATGCCCGTCCCGACACATCCAGCGCGATGACCTCGCAGTCGCGCGGGATGGCCGCGAGCATCCGTTGTCCCTCTTCGCCGCGGGCCTGTTCCTTGGTGCGCGACTTGCGGCGATCGCCCGGTGGTATTTCCACCAGCTGCAGGGAACACTCGCGCGGCATGCGTTTCGCATATTCACCGTACCCGCGGGTGACCCACTCCGGCATGCGCGTCCCGACGGCAATCAGGTGGATGCGCATGCGTATCGCCGGTCAGGATTCGGCGTCTTGCTGTGCCGGCTCGCCGCTGCCGACCGACCACAGCTTTTCCAGTGCGTAGAACGCCCGTATTTCCGGCATCATCACATGGACGACGACATCGGCAAGATCGACCAGGATCCATTCCGCCCCCTTGTCGCCCTCCACGCCCAGCGCCGCGACGCCGTGTTGTTTCGCTTCCAGCGCCACGTTGTCGGCGATTGCCTTGAGGTGCCGGGTCGAGGTGCCGCTGGCGACGACCATGATATCGGTTATCGTGGTCAATTCGCGCACGTCGATCACCCGAACGTCGACTGCCTTCATGTCCTCCAGAGCCGCCAGCGTGATCTCCAGCAGCTCATCGGCCTGGACAGCGGCTTTCTGTTCACCGCCCTGTTTCTGTTTTTCCTGCATCTGTTTTTCCGTACCAACCGTGATTGTGAATCATTTCCAGCACGCGCGCCGGCAACAGAAAGTCTGCCGGTTCACCGGCAGCGAGCATGGCGCGCAGCCGGGTACCGGAAATCTCCAGTTGCGTCACTTCCTGGAACCATAGCAGTCCGCCTGTGCGGGCGTGCAGCATGCCGGCATCGCGGGTGCGATGCCGCTGGATGTATTCGGCGAATTCGCCCTTGTCGGGGAATTTCGCCAGCGGCCGCGTCATGACCACGATGTGGCAATGGTCAAGCAACTCCCGCCAGCGGTGCCAGGAGGGCAGTCCGCGGAAGGCATCCATCCCGACCAGCAGGCACAGAGTCTTGCCGGGCAGCTCCGTGCGCAGCGCCTTCAGTGTATCGAGTGAATATGAAGGGCCGTCGCGCTCGTATTCGCGCTCGTCCACCACGAAACCCGTGGTGCCCTCGATAGCGGCTTGCAGCATCTGCGTACGCTGTTGCGGACTTGCCTGTGGCTGCGGACGATGCGGCGGCACGTGACAGGGCATGAGCCGGACCTCGTCCAGGCCGAGCGCCTGCTTTACATCCAGCGCCGGGCGCAGGTGCCCGAAGTGTACGGGGTCGAAGGTGCCACCGAGGATACCGATCATAAAGAGTGTTTAATTATTATTCTAGAACCCGCCACAGAGGGCACAGAGCACACAGAGTTTAATAGTAGCTGCAGCAATTATATATCTCTGTGTGCTCTGTGTTCTCTGTGGCAATAGTTTAGGCAATCAACATCAGGACCGGATGTGGCCGTCACCGAGGACGATGTATTTCAGGGTGGTCAGTCCCTCCAGACCGACCGGGCCGCGCGCGTGCAACTTGTCGGTGCTGATGCCGATCTCCGCACCGAGCCCGTACTCGAAACCGTCCGCGAAGCGGCTGGAGGCATTCACCATGACCGAACTGGAATCCACCTCGTGCAGAAAGCGCTGGGCGCGCGACAGTGATTCGGTGATGATCACATCGGTATGGTTCGACCCGTGTCGTGCAATGTGGTCCATGGCGCCGTCGAGGTCATCCACCACGCGGATCGACAGGATGGGCGCCAGGTATTCCTCGTCCCAGTCGGCCCCGGTTGCCGCGTTGATGTCCGCCAGGATGGCGCGCGTGGCCTCGCAGCCGCGCAGTTCGACG
>JABDRC010000250.1 GCA_013041945.1 Halobacteria archaeon | reverse complement strand
GCCGCAAACTCACCGGGCAGGTCACGCGGCTCGTGCGCACGCTGCAGGGCCTGCAGTGCACTGATCATCTTGCCGCGACCGGCCAGCGCAGCGCCACCCGCATCGGCGCGAAACTCGCGGCGACGCGAGAACCACATGACGATCATCGTGGCGAGGATGGACAGGAGCATCTGTGCCACGATCGAGGTGATGTAATACGCCGGACCGTAGCCGCGCTCGGTCTTGAAGACCACGCGATCCACCACGTGACCGATGATCCTGGACAGGAAGATGACAAAGGTATTGACCACGCCCTGGATCAGCCCCAGCGTCACCATGTCGCCGTTGCTGATATGCGAGATCTCGTGACCGAGCACCGCCTCGACCTCGTCGGCATTCATGTTCTGCAGCAGGCCGGTGCTGACGGCGACCAGGGCGCTGTTGCGGCGCATGCCGGTGGCGAAGGCATTCGGTTCCGGCGCGTTGAACACACCGACCTCGGGCATGCCGATACCGGCCTGCTGCGCCTGCCGGCGGACCGTATCCACCAGCCATTGCTCGGTATTGTTCGACGGCTGCTCGATGATCTGCACACCCATGGAGCGCTTGGCCATGAACTTGGATATCGCCAGCGAGATGAACGAACCGCCGAAGCCGATCACGGCCGACATGACCAGCAGCGCCTGCAGGTTCAGGTCCACACCGTTCTCTGCAAGGATGCCCTCGATGCCCAGCACCTGGAACACCACGCTGATCAGCACCAGCACGGCCGCGTTGGTCGCGAGGAACAGAAGAATTCGTGTCATGTCAGATTACCTCTGAAGATAAGACGATAGCCATGTAGATAATGTCCAGCCCGGAAAAATTCAATCCGTGACTGTTAAAATATTAAAAACTTCGCCACAGAGTACACAGAGGCATTGAATACTGCCTGCATGATAACCTTTTCTACCTGATGTCCATGGCGTGACCTGGAAAGAAAAGCGGCTCAAGGCAGAATATCGGGGCAGATTCATGATTTTCAAGGCATTGCCGAAAACCAGGATGGCTGTATACTGTTTACATACTTTGGGGGCGACCTGGCTTCGACGTGGGTTGCGAAACCTGAGGTGCATGCCGAGGCGCAGATGACCTCGTAAATCCAGCTGCAAAACCTATAGTTGCCAACGACGACAACTACGCACTCGCAGCTTAAACCCCTGTAGGGTGCCGTCTGACTGGAGCCGTGCTTGTGCGTCCAGCGTCCTTCGGGACATCTCAGGCGTCGACTCTCACAAGATCGCGATGACGCACGTCCGGGGCTGATTCGCTAAAACTTTACGGAATCGCTGGTTGTCTTCCCTGCCCGTCGGGTAGCGGCCAGTTAAATGAATAGACGCGGATAAGCATGTAGAGCCGATGGCAGAGAGCTTGCGGACGCGGGTTCGATTCCCGCCGCCTCCACCATTAAACAGAAAAGCCACCCCTTGCGGGTGGCTTTTCTGTTTATAACTGGTTGTGATTCGGGAATGACGGACCCGCGTAGCGGGTGAGATTCCAATGTACAGGGATGTACAGGTGCCGCGAAGGCCATGGATGGCCGTAAGCGGCCCGCCGCCTCCACCATAAAACTGAACGGGGTGCCCCTGAAAAGGGGTGCCCCGTTCTGTTTTATGGGGGGTGGGTGTGGATGAGAATCCGCGTCAGGTTCGACGATGTGCAGGGATGCACGAGTGTCGCGGAGCACAGGGATGTGCGGGAGCGACGTCCCGCCGCCTCCTGTCGATGCGCCAGGCCTTGATGTCACGCTCTCATCCATGTACAAAACTTGTACTTGACATTAGCATTTTATTGGACGAATATTGTACACGCCGCGCAGTCGCGGCATGGTCAAGCCTGTTATTGAAGGAATGATATATCTAACTAACTGTTTTTTATCTTATTTATACTTTCATCCATCAGCCATCAGAGGAGAGAGATAATGCGCAACAGTGCAAACAAGCGTGGAATCACCCGACGCCGGACCGGCCTCACCGTCTCACTGGCCGTTGCGGCCGTGACTGCGTCTGCCATGGCGGTCGCAGGCCCCTTCTGCAATAACGGTTACCGGGGTGCCGGACCGGCCATGAACCCCTATTCGCCGATGGGTCCGGGTCCGCAGGCCTACTACGGTGCACCGACCCGGCCGATGGGTACCATGGCCGCACCCGGCGGCTGGCGCATGCCGGCAAACAACTACCCGGGTGGCTATGCACAACAGGCCGCGCCAGCACCTGCCCGCACGGCCACGACAGCACGGGACCAGGGCGAATCGGCTGCTGACAAGGTCACCGTACATATCGACGGCATGCAGTTCGAACCGTCCGTTATCACCGTCAAACCGGGGACGACCGTGACCTGGGTACACAAGAGCAATATGCCGCACACCGTGAATGGCGGTGCAGGCGAGATGCGCTCCAAGACGATGTACAAGGGTCAGACATACAGCTTTACTTTCGACAAGGCCGGCAGCTTTGACTACAGCTGTGATTTTCACCCCGGCATGAAAGGCAGCGTGGTCGTCGAGGGCGGTGGCACCCGCACCTGATACTGCGGCCCTCGTGGAGCCGGACGTCACACGGGCGTCCTGTATGTCCTACCGGGTGCAGGTCACGGTTATCGTGACCTGCATCCTTCACCACGGCCCTGAACCGGTCAGATCCGCAAAATGAATACAGCCCCGTCACTGCGTCGACTGGTGGTAGTGCTCGGTGATCAGCTGGATCCCGAACATCAACTGGTGGACACGCTGGACCCGGCACAGGACCGGGTGTTCATGGCGGAAGTGCGCGAAGAATCCACGCATGTCCAGAGTCACAAGGCACGCATTGTGCTGTTCCTGTCCGCCATGCGTCACTTCCGCGACAGCCTGCTGGGGCGCGGTATTCCGGTCAGCTACCATGCGCTTGACACGCACGCGCACCCCGATTTTGCCACGGCGCTGGCAGCCGGGATCAGGGCGGATCGGCCACGGGAGGTTGTCATGCTGCAGGCCGGCGATAGCCGCCTGCAGTCCTCGATCGAGGCTGCCGTCGCCGCAGCAGACCTGACGCTGCAGATTCATGCAGACCCGCACTTCCTGTGCGATGGCGAGACATTCAGTGACTGGCTCGACGGGCGCAAACAGCCACGGCTGGAACATTTTTACCGTTTCATGCGCAGGCGGACCGGGATCCTGATGGAGGACGGGCAACCGCAGGGCGGTAAATGGAACTTCGACGCCGCCAATCGCAAGACCTTTGACCAGCGCGGCCCGCCCTGGTCGCAACCGGCACTGAGTTTCGATCCTGACACCATCACCCGCGAGGTCATCGGCCTGGTCGAACGCGAGTTTGCCGATCATCCCGGCGATCTCGACACCTTTGACTGGCCGGTAACGCCGGCCGAGGCACATGACCTGCTGCAGGACTTCACAGAACACCGTCTGGAGCTGTTCGGCACTTACCAGGATGCCATGTGGGCAGGCGAACCTTTCCTGTTCCACTCGCTGCTTTCCTCCAGCCTGAATCTCAAACTGATAGATCCACGCGACGTGTTGCGTGCGGCGGAAGAAGCCCTGCAGGAAACGGGCGCACCGCTGGCAAGCGTGGAAGGCTTCGTTCGGCAGATCCTGGGCTGGCGCGAATACCTGCGTGGCATCTACTGGGCGCGCATGCCCGACTATGCCGGTCTCAATGCGCTCGATGCCGGCCACGACCTGCCGGATTTCTTCTGGACCGGTGAGACCGACATGGCCTGTCTGCGTGCGGCGATCGGCCAGACGCTGCGCTACGGTTATGCCCATCACATCCAGCGCCTGATGGTGACCGGCCTGTTTTGTCTGTTGCTGGGTGTGCGGCCACGGTCGG
>JABDRC010000248.1 GCA_013041945.1 Halobacteria archaeon | reverse complement strand
GATTTTCGGGCATGGCCGGGACTTTGCCCGTGCTTCAAAGGTGCTGGCAATGAACCAGGGGCTGTATAACGGCTTCCTCGCGGCAGGTCTTGTCTGGGGCCTGTATCTTGGCGAGGCGGGCTATGCCATCAAGCTGTTTTTCCTTGGCTGTGTCATTATTGCCGGTGTGTTTGGCGGGCTGACGGCCAGTCGCAGCATATTCCTGGTGCAGGCGTTACCCGCCGCTGTTGCAGGCATCACGCTCATTCTGTCTCATGGTTAGTCGGGCGGGAAGGTAAACAGGAATGGTATGAGAGTGCATCCGTCTGTTACCGGTTGCCTGGCAGCGCTGCTGATGGCAGGCCTGTTGCAGGGTTGTGCCGCCTTTATGGGCGAGGCGGAGAAAGACCGTATCTTCCGCGGTGTTGCCAGTATCAGCAAACTCGCACCTGCCATTCGACAATCGCCGCTGGTCAGCTATTGTCCGGCGACGTCCATTGGCGAGATCGGGTTTACGTTCAGGCAGTTCCCCGAACGGACGGCATCGGGCAGGGAATCCTTCCGGGTCACCGAACGCCTGCAGGGCATCGCCGGTTTGTCGATGTTCGGAGACGGGCACAAACCCATGGGGCTGCCCGGCATCGATGACTGGTCAATGAGCAGCGGGCGGATTGTCTCCTGCGGTGGACTGTTCACCCTGGCATTCAGCGAGACTCAGTCTCCGGAGCACGATACACCGGAGTGTATTTCACCCGTCCAGTTGATTGCCTCTCCCGAACATCGATCGAATCGTCGCTATACGCTCACGCAGATCAGTGATTACACCGGCGGACTGTTCCCGCTCCGCGTCGGTAATGAGCTGACTTTGTCCTATAGTGCATTGTCTCGTTCATGGTCCAGGCAATCAGGTTGTGTCGACAGTCATTATTTCAGGCGTATGCAATACATCGTGCTCAGTACCAATGATGCCTTCACAACCGGCGGCAAGACGATTCCCGGGCGTGTATACCTGATCGAGCGCACCCTGCTGGATGAAGCGGGTGGCGTCAGCGCAAGGCGCGACTATTATTTTTCCGATGTACTGGGCTGGGTAGTCATGGAAGTCGAGTATGAAAACGGCTTGCCCGTCACGGTCAAGGAGATGGTTGACTGGCAGCGTGCAAACATTAACTGACGGGGTATGCAGCAATGGTTTTTGAAGCGGGGCTGGCCAACAGGGTGCATGACGTATATGCCGGCACCCCGCCTCCGAAATAACGGGAATTCCACCCGGGGAACGGAAATTTCCCGATCGGCGCCGGGCCGATGACCGGGCCCGGCAGTTGGCTAGAATAATAGATCTTAATAATATATTAGTGTTTACACTAATAATATATATCACTGATAATTATCGGGTAAGTAGCAAGCCCTGCTGAATTGCAGGCCATCCGGGCGAGAACAGCCCCGTGGTTGTGAATGCGCGGTATTGCCATTCCAACTCTCTGTTTTTAATAACAATAACCGCCAATCTCCAGAAATGTAAATCCTTCGTTTCCGTATATAAGGAAAACAGTTACCTGGCCGATAAATTGGGGGCAAGTAGGGATACCTGCACGTGATTCATTCATCACATCGGGTCAGGCAGTTATACCGCGCATTGTCGCGCAACCAGCAGGATTGGGTGCTCCACACGGACCGTTGAGCTAACTGAGTTAGTGCATGGCCCGGTGGTGCGAGAGCCCTGATGCCACTGGCGACGACGGTCTGTGACGGTAGAACTGGTCTGTACCCGCATGCGAGCTGCCCCTCACGCAGCCCGTCGCCTTCCCGTCTTTCCGTAGTCACTGCCCCCCGAGCCGTTATGTGCTTTGGCCGGGCAGTGCGCCGCTGTGCCGTACTGGCCATCATGACCCTCCTGCAGGAGCCGGTGCTGGCTGTTGGCACCCCCGCCGGTACCGATATCGACAATACCGCGACGGCCGACTATGTCATCGCCGGCAGCAGCGGTAGCGCCTCCGGCACGGTCTCCTTCCGCGTGGATGAAAAGCTCGATGTCAACGTGAGCTGGCAGGATGCCGCCAATATCGGCGTCACGACGCCCGACACCGACCGGGTGACCACCTGGCTGCTGACGAATACCGGCAACGGCAATGACAGTTATGCCCTCAGCGTGAACAACGCGCTCGGCGGGGACCAGTTCGATCCCGCCTTCGTCGATATTTATCTCGACGCCAACGGCAACGGCATCTTCGAGTCCGCCCTGGACACCCTTTACGCCCCCGGCATGAACGACCCGCTGCTCGCACCGGATGCGGCGCAGCTCATATTCGTGCGCAACTCCATCCCGGGTGGACTGAACAACGGCGACCTCGGCAATACCGAACTGGTCGCGACATCAAATACAGCCAGCGGCCTGCCGGGCACGTCGATCGCGAATGCCGGCGATAACGGCACCACGGCAGTGATCGGCACGAGCGGCGGCACCGGTTCCGACACCGGCATACATGAAGTCAGCAACACCGGTGTTGCACTGATGAAGTCGGTTGTCATCACTGATCCGTCCGGCGGCAACCAGCCGGTCACCGGCGCCACACTGACCTACCGCATCGATGCGACCGTGGCCGGCCCTGGTATGGCAACGGGTGTTGTCGTCACCGACGCGCTGCCGGCCAACACATCTTACACCAGTGGCACGCTGATCCTGAACAGCGTAACGCTGACAGATCCGGCCGATGGCGACGCCGGCGACGTCGGTGCGACAACCGCAAACACGGTCACCGTCAATCTCGGTGACCTCACGGCAGCAATGCCCACGCAAACGATTTCGTTCGAAGTCATCATCAATTAGCTGAAGAGGAGGATGTATGAAAACACTAATTCGCATGCTAGCTCCAATGCTGCTTGCCCTGGCAAGCAGCCCTGTCGCTGCACAGATCGAGGTCTCGACAATTGCACAGATAGAAATAGTCGAGACCGGTGCTGACGGCAGGCAAACAATCCGGCGCGAGGCGGCAAAGCGTGTCGTGCCCGGTACCGAGGTGATCTACACCATCACGGCGAAGAATGCCGGCGATGAATCGGCCGACAAGGTGGTCGTCACCAACCCGGTGCCGGCCCAGACACGCTATGTCGATGGCAGTGCAGCCGGCGCCAATACCGACATCACCTTCTCGGTCGATGGCGGCAATACCTGGGGCACGGCCGGGACCCTGACAGTCGCGGGTCCCGATGGCGAATCCCGCGCCGCCACGGCGGATGACTACACCCATGTGCGCTGGACGCTGAAGTCCGACCTGGCGCCCGGGCGGCAGCTGCCGGTGTGGTACCGCGCACAGGTCAAGTAGCAACAGCTGATGATGATTTCAATTGCAAATGCACGAAATTCGGCGCGTATACGTGCGGGTCCGCCGCTGGGCGCCGGGACGGGACCGCCGGCTCGTGCGGGCCCTGGCTGATCGCATGTTTTGTAACCGCGGAAATTCCGCAATTATTCAGGCAACACCAACATCAGGAGAAGTACCATGCAGTACTTTAATACAAGCAAGTCCAGCGGCCCGTTACTGGCGCTGGCATTATTTGCCGGGGGGACGCAAACCGCGCTTGCGGT
>JABDRC010000244.1 GCA_013041945.1 Halobacteria archaeon | reverse complement strand
CATGGTATTACGCTCGGCAACAGGGCAGCAGGTGTGGCATCACTGGACTCCAAGCGGGGCCGGATACATTGACGTTCCCCCGTTCACAGATGATTGCTAATAACAGACAGGACAAGCAATATGTGGATTGCTATTATCAGCAGGGATGCGTCATGCGCGCCTTTTGTTTAAGCTTGTCTGGACGTTGGGACAAGAAATTACAATGCGGGAACCATTGATTTTAGTGGACCAGTATGGTCACCGCACGGGTGTCGCGGATGGAGGTATTTGCCATCAGGGGATGGGATTAAGGCACCGGGCATTTGTGCTTTTTGTTTTAACAGACGATGGAAAATTTCTCGTGCAAAAACAGGCCGGCAACAAACTGGGGGGGGCTGTTGGGATGTTTCGGCGACCAGCCACGTGCATTCTAATGAAACATTCGGCACGACGATTAATCGCTGTCTCGATCACGAACTGGGCATTACCGCACCGGTCAGGCACCGTTAACAGTTGGTGAATTACTACCTGCAACAAATCGGCAGCCAGGCGGAAAACGAGCATTGCTCGCTGTTTCTGATTAATTATGATGGTCTGGTCAAGGCAAATCCCCGCGAGATGGATGAGGTTCGCTGGCTCACGTTCGAGGATTTGAGCAACTGGTTTGAAATGGAGCAGCAGCAATGTACGCCCTGGTTCGCTGAAGCTTTTCGCCGAATGATGCGTCCGCAAGCGGGATGAATGCATGGACGATCCGCTTGAGCTGCTCATTCAATCCTTCCATCAGGCCCGTATCGCGGGGGATGCGAATGCTCAGTACTGTGCACTGACCACGCTGGATGAAGATGGCTGTCCGGTTTCCCGGATGGTGACGGTCAGGCAGATGGATCCCGAGGGTATCGTGATCTACATCAACGGGCAGAGTCCCAAGGTCGACCACCTGAAAAACAGGCCGAATTACGAATTGTTGTTTTTCTGGCCTGCATTGATCCGGCAGTTCCGGGTGCGAGGTACTTATGAGATCTTTCACAGTGAAACGCAAAAGCAGAGCTGGGCCGGCAAGCCCTATGCTGGAAAACTCTACGACCTGTTCCAGTCCTTCGAGCATCGACAGAGTGCCGAACTGCCATCGAGAGAAGCCTATCTGCTGAGGGCGGAGCAGCTCAAACAGAAATATCCGCAGAATGAAGATCTGCAGATGCCTGCTGAGCAGGTAAGCCTCCGTTTCACACCCATATATATAGAGTCATGGATGGCGTCGATGCAGGACCGCTTGCATGACCGGCGACTCTATCGACTGACAGACGCGGGCTGGCAGTGCCAGGTACTGGTTCCCTGAGCCATGTTATTGGGAATCCGGTATTCACCGACAGGCAGCACCTTATTAGCGCAGGCCAGGGATTTGATCACAAGCGGTCGCGGTTATATTACCTCCTCGAGCAACGCCGGTGATGCCTGCAAAGTCTGGCATGTGACCCCGGGTGTCACAAAATATTACAATTTATATTCCTCTGTGTTTAAGGACCATTTAGCATGAATGAATTGACACGATGCCGGGTTGATGCTTGTAACCAATTGTAATTTAAGCACGAAAGGGAGCTGCTGAATGCATCTTCAGTGACCGACACACACACTGAGCGAAGAATGAGTGGTCAGAATTTATGCAGATCTAATCAATAAAGACCTGGAAATTGCATGGAAATAGATTTTATGTCGCAAAGCTTTACAGTTGGTGGCTTTCTCAATTTTTAATAAGTCGAAAGATGCTTAAATTTGAAAGGCTTACGGAGTTCTACTGCTTCGGCATACTATTTGCATGGATATAATTACACTACTTTATTTGTTCAAAATGACACCATGTGAGGGGGTTCACGTGAAGACGAAACAATTTATCTCATTTGCGGGCGCAGTTCTGCTCGGATTTTCCAGTCTGTCAGCACAGGCAGTTATTATCGATCTTGCCGAGTGGGCTGTGAACATCGACGGTGTCGTGTCAGACCCCACCCTGGGTGACCCGATCCCGGCCGAGGTGGACGTCAGCCTGTTTGACGATATCACGGGTCTGGGCAGCATCAGCATAACCATTACCGGGGCCGGTGCGCATTCGTTTGATGCCTTTTTTGATCACGAATTCGATGAAGCCACTAATACCTTCTTCAACGAGTCGGGTGCCGTCAACGGCACACTGGCAGCCGGTCAGTCCTGGGAGATCGACGAACCGGGCTTTGTGTTCGGCGATATCTTCACCAATTTCGAAAACAGCACCCTGGACAACTCCAACGCCGTACCGGCCGGACTGGAGGACGATGTCTCCATGGCGCTGGGTTGGGATTTTGTACTTGGCGTTGGTGAGACCGCGACCATCGATCTGCTGTTGAGCGACACGCTGACGGGTGGCGGATTCTTCCTGTCGCAGACGGACGCGGACAGCCAGGCGTCGATCTTTTTCTCCGGCAGCCTGAGCATCGCCGGTGGTCCGGTCGGTGTCCCGGAACCATCCATCCTGCTGCTGATGGGAATCGGCCTGGCAGGCATACTGGTGCGCCGCCGTCGAGTTCATCAGGCTTGAGGAGGCTATACGAAACAACAGATTAAGGCGATTGAATTTAACTAATTTATAAAGGATACATTTTAATCAAAAGCATTATCCTGTTCTATCCGGGGGGGTATGAGCAGGGTGACGGGAGTGAAATGAAATGAAACAAGCGAAGCCAACTATAACAGTGCGTCAGATCATCAGTGCTGCTGCACTCTTTCTTTTTTTACTGGGTACGGGTACACCGGCCCTGGCGGTACTGCCTGATGTCAAGACAGTGCCGTGGGTGGCGACCAATCCGCTGATTCCGCATGACACCTGGAATGGCAAGTCGATCCGACTCAAGGGCACCGCTAATGTGCAGGGTGCCAACTTCCAGTACAGCTGGGATTTCGGTGACGGCAGTACGGTAGCAACCGGTACGGTGACCAACCAGTATGTCATCGAGGCCAGCCATGCCTACACCGGTAGTGTCGGTGACATCTTTACAGCGCGCCTCACGGTTGAAGATACCAACACCGGTGAAACAGGCAGTGCGACCTACTTCGTCGCCATCCAGAACCAGGAGCTGGGCGTCGAGGTCAATGTGGCCATCGACGAGGGGCTCTGGTACCTGCACAAGACCATGCGCCGTTTCGTGAGCGGCGTACAGGACGTCGGTGACTGGGACCAGGGAACGAGCTGCGGTTCCTACTGTGCGTCGACCACCTGGCATGCGATTACCCCGGCCAACGTTAACGCCTTCTTCGTCAACGGCCACCTTGAAACCGGATCCGCCAGCAACCCCTATACCGAGACGGTGCAACGGGCCATGAAGATGGTGATTGCCAATCTGCAGGCCAGCGCGATTCCCAGTTCGCAGACCAACGGGCTGGGTACCTTCAACCCCGATGCCAACGGTAACGGCCTGGGCATCCAGATCAACCAGAGCCAGGACTTTTACCAGGGCGGCATGTTTATCGACGCCCTGGTCGCCAGTGGTACACCGGCCGCGGTGAGCACGACCGGACCGGTCAATGTGGTCGGCCGTACCTATGCAGATATCGTGCAGGACATGGTCGACTTTTACTCCTACTGCCAGTACGATGCCAGTGCCGGCGGTGGCTGGCGTTACAGCTGCAATGCCTTCCCGGACGGCTCCGTTGCCCAGTGGGCGGCCATTGGCCTGATCGCTGCGGAGCGTAGTTTCGGTACCGTCATTCCGCAAATCGTCAAGGACTGGAACCGGGTATGGGTGGATACCTCTCATAACAATGTCACCGGGGTGGCCGGTTATACCAGTGTCACGCCGGTATGGGGGCCTTACGCCACCACGCCATCGGCGACCGTGCAGATGGCGATGGACGGTATCGGCCGTGGTAATGCCTGGTGGGATGCCTCGGAGACCTTCCTGCGAGACAACTTCGGCAATTCGGGTAGTGCCGGCGTTTCCATCAGGGATTACTACTACGGGCTGTTCTCCTTCACCAAGTCAATGCTGCTGCACGATTCGAACGGGGACAACATCGCCGAACCCATCGTCCTGTTGCAGTCGTCCACGCCGGGGGTTACCCCGCTCGACTGGTACGCGGCGCAAGTCAGTTCCGGCGATCCCACCGATGGCGTGGCACGCACCCTGGTCAACGACCAGGCGGCCGGTGGTTACTGGTACGCACACAATTTCAGTGGCTCGCAATATCCGTTTGAAACCTCCTGGGCGATTATCATGCTCAACCGCACGGTGTTCGCCTCCGGTGTCCCTGTGGCGGTCGCGCAGGCCACGCCCAACCCCGGCGTGGTGGGCCAGACCATCACCCTGGACGGGTCGGGCTCCTTCCACCAGGATGGCAGCAAGAACATCGATTCCTGGGAGTGGGATGTCGACAACGATGGTACTTTCGATCTGACCGGTGCGGTGGTCACCACCTCGTTCGGCGCACTGGGTGATTTTCCCGTCACGCTGCGGGTCACCGACGATGCCAGCCCCGAGGAGTCTGACGACACGGTCCTGACGGTGCGCATCACAACCCCGCCGATCGCGCCAACCGCGAATGCCGACGGCCCCTATGTGTTCTGTCCGCAGACCCAGCCATGGTTCCTCGACGGTACCGGTTCGGTCAACCCGGATGAAGGCGTGGGCGAACCGGGTGCGCCGGGAGATACCATCCAGGAATATGCCTGGGAGATGGACGGCGACAACGCCTTCGACGATGCCTTCGGGGCTCA
>JABDRC010000243.1 GCA_013041945.1 Halobacteria archaeon | reverse complement strand
AAAACACGATACGCTTGTTGCTGCCGAAGCCGGTGAAGTAGGCATTGCCGTGTCCGGAGCGTTTCGAGCCATCCATGACAAAGATGCCCTTGCTGCGGAACCCGCACTTGTCCATCAGGGCCTGGATACGCTGCTTCAGTGATTCATCGTCCAGCGGCGAGAAGCGGTTGAACAGGGGGGCGATCAGGGCGGGCCACGCCCAGAACATGACCAGGGTGAAGGTCAGCCAGACGATCCACACATACAGCCACCAGTTGCCGCCGCTTGTTTCCATGATCCACAGCGCCAGGGCAATCATGGGCGTGCCGATCAGGACCAGCAGCAGGCCGTTTTTCAGCAGATCGGATATGAAGACGGCCGGTGTGGAGCGGTTGAAGCCGAAGCGCTCCTCGACCACAAAGGTGTGATACAGGCTGAAGGGCAGATCGAGCAGTGTCATGATGAACATGGCACTGAGGATGATCACGGTGCCGGTAACGACGGGACTGTAGCCGGCCGAGCGCCAGGCGTTGTCCAGCCACTCCAGTCCGCCGCCCAGTGTCCAGCCCAGCAACAGCAGTGAGTCCCAGGCCAGGGCAAGCATGCCGACGCGGGTATTGGTCATGGTGTAGTCGGCCGCCTTGTGGTGTTCGTCAAGCGCGATGCGGCCGGTAAAAGACGACGGGACGGATTCACGATGGCTGCGCACATGGGCGAGGTGGCGCCGGGCCAGCCAGAATCGCAGTCCAGCCGACGTTGCCAGTGCGGCAATAAACAGGATAGTGAAGTTATTCATGCCGGGATCGAATTCCATGTTGGTATTTCGGCCAGATTAGCCTCTGGTACAATGCCGCTCAACCACTAATTTTGGAAGGATGAATGTTTCATGCCGCAAGATGCCAACAACCTGATCTGGATAGACCTGGAGATGACTGGTCTCGACACGACCACAGACCTGATTATAGAGATCGCCACCATCGTTACCGATGGTCAGCTGAATATTCTTGCGGAAGGCCCGGTGCTCGCAATTCACCAGTCAGACGATGCCCTGAACGCGATGGACGAGTGGAATACCCGCCAGCACGGCGGTTCCGGTCTGACCGAGCGGGTGCGCAACAGCACCCTGGATGAGCGCGCGGCCGAGCGGCAGACGATCGATTTTCTTGCGCAATACGTCCCGGAAAATACCTCGCCGATGTGTGGCAACAGCATCTGCCAGGACCGCCGTTTCATGGCGCGCTGCATGCCCGAGCTGGAGCGATATTTCCACTACCGCAACCTGGACGTCAGTACCATCAAGGAACTGGCGAACCGCTGGGCGCCGGTGGTGGCCAAGAATTTCAAGAAAGGCAGTACCCACCTGGCACTGGATGATACGCGCGACTCGATTCGCGAGCTGGTGTATTACCGCGAGTATTTTTTCAAATAAAGACATCGCGCCTGGCCGCTCCCGGTATCCGAACTTCTTCGCGGACAACGTCCGCTCCTACAGGTTCATGAATATGCTGTAGGAGCGCAGGCATGCGCGAAAGATCATTCAATTGGCAGTTCCGGGTGGTTGCCCCAGTACGACCAGGAGCCGGGGTAACCCTTTACACGTTCGTAACCGAGGTGTCGCAGCACGATATAGGTGTGTGCGGAGCGGTGGTGTGTCTGGCAATAGGTGATGACTTCCCGGTCCGGGGTGGCGCCGACGGCAGCGAACATGCCTGTCAGTTCGCTGTCCGGTTTCAGCCGCAGGTTGCGCGTCTTGTCCATGACCCCGGTCCACTCGAGGTTGACCGCCCCGGGTATATGGCCTCCACGGTCGGCAAATCTTTTCACGCCGGTGAATTCTGCCGGGCTGCGCACATCCAGCAGACAGTAACCGGGGTCACCGAGATGCGCGCGGATATAGTCATGATCCGCCCCGGGCCGGTCGTCACGCCGGACAACGAAGTGCGCCGGCACCGGTGTGACCGGTGCATGGTCGTGCGGGTGGCCTTCGTTCGCCCAGGCATGCAAGCCGCCATTCAGCAGGGAACCCTGCCGGTGACCGGCCACTTCCAGTGTCCACAGCAGGCGTGCGGCCCGCCCGCCCCCTTCGTCATCATAGGCAATCACGTGGGTATCGCTGTCGATGCCGACGGCGGAAAACACCGATGCCAGGGCGGCATCATCCGGCACCAGGCCCATGACCGGTTTGCTGGCGGCCACGATCTGTGCGTAGTCGAGGTGGACCGCGCCGGGTATGTGCAACTGGTTGTAGGTGTCCCGCTTGCTCAGGTCAACAATGAGGATATTCCCGGAAGTTAATGTATCTTCGAGGTTTTCAGGTTGCAGCAGTAACGGCAGGTCGCTCATTTCGCCTGCTGCCCCGTCAGCCGTGCCAGCAGTTCGATCCAGTGCACGACCGGCACCCCGGCTGCGCCCGCCAGGTGTGCATGACAACCGATATTGGCAGTGGCGATGATGTCCGGCCGCCCGGCCTGCAGGGCAGCCAGCTTGTTGTCGCGCAGTTGCGTCGCCAGGTCCGCTTGCAGGATTGAATAGGTGCCGGCCGACCCGCAACAGAGGTGCGCGTCGGCGACCGGTACCAGTGTATAGCCTGCCTGTTGCAGCAATGCCTCGACCACGCCGGTAATACCCTGGCCGTGTTGCAGTGTGCACGGTGAGTGGAAGGCCACACGCGCCCCGCCGGCCGTGCCGGGCAGGTCGCTGCCGGACGCTTCGCCGGCAACGATCTCGCTGATGTCGCGCGCAAGTTCACTGACACGCGCGGCCTTTCCGGCACAGGCGCTGTCGTCGGCAAGCAGGCGCCCGTATTCCCTGACCATGGGTGCGCACCCGCTGGCCGTGATGACGATCGCCTCCGCACCGTCTTCGATGGCCGGCCACCACGCATCGATATTGCGCCGCATGAACATGCGCGCCTCATCACCGGCATCGAGGTGGTGACTGAGTCCACCGCAACAGCCGCTGCTCGCGGGAACGATTGTCTGAATGCCCAGGCTGTCGAGCAGCCTGATCGTGGCATGGTTGATCTGCGGTGCCAGTGCCGGTTGTACGCAACCGTCCAGCAGCAGCATGCGGCGCGCATGTGGCCGGGGCTCGATGTGTGGCAGCCGCTGCCGGGCGGGGATGCGTGCCTTCAGTGCCGCAGGGAGCAGCGGGCGCAATGCCTGGCCGGTGCGTACCAACGGTGTGAAGCGGCGGCTGCGCGAAAGCAGCTGGCGCAGCAGGAAACGCAGTCCGCGTTGCAGCAGTGGGCGCTGCAAGTCGCGCGCGACCCGTTCCCGCCCGGTGTCCAGCAGGTGGTGGTAATCGACACCGGAAGGACAGGTGGTTTCGCAGGCACGGCAGGTCAGGCAGCGATCCAGGTGCAGCCGCGTTTTCTCCGTCGGTGCATGGCCCTCGAGCACCTGCTTGATCAGGTAAATACGTCCACGCGGCCCGTCCAGCTCGTTGCCCGTCAGCTGGTAGGTGGGGCAGGTGGCGTTGCAGAAACCGCAATGCACGCAGCTGCGCAGGATTTCGTCGGCCTCCAGGCCGGCGCGGGTTTGCAGCAGTGAGGCGGGCAGGGAAGTCTGCATCAGGGTCGCCGCACTGATTGTCTGCCGGGCAGGTCAGTCATCATTCACAGTCCTGCATACATGCGACCCGGGTTGAGTACCGCGTGCGGGTCAAAGGCCGACTTGAGACGCCGGTGCAGGGCCAGCACGGCCGGTGCCAGCGGGTGGAACACATCGGCAGACCGGTCGCCGCCGCGAAACAGGGTGGCGTGGCCGCCGGCTGCGGCAACGCTGTCGCGCAACCGGTCAGCCGGCAGCTCGCTGCGCAGCCAGCGTTGTGCGCCGCCCCAGTCGACCAGTTGTGTACCGCCCAGCACCAGCGGCGCGGTCGCTGGCGGGAGTGACAGCCGCCACAGGGGCCGGTCGCCGGAAAAAAACGGCAAGGTGTGTTCCTTCAGTTCCTGCCAGAACGGTGTGTCCGCCGGGAACCGCTCACCGCCCAGCTTGCCGGCCGCATCTTCCACGCCGCGTTCGGTGCCGGACAGGCGTACCACCAGGTGGTCGTCGCTGTAGCAGGCCGCGGTCAGCGGCACGGGCCGGCCGGACCAGCGGTTACAGCGCTCGATCGCGTCCGCCTCGCTGCACGCCTGGCGCAGTGTCAGTTCCGTTTCCGGACGCGGCAATACCTTCAGGTGGATATCCAGCAGGATGGCCAGTGTCCCCAGTGAACCCGTCAGGGTCCGCGAGAGATCGTAGCCGGCGACGTTTTTCATTACCTGGCCGCCGAAGCGCAGGTAGTCGCCCTGGCCGTTGATGCAGTTGATGCCGAGCACGAAATCGCGCACGGCCCCGCTCCACGGCCGACGCGGACCGGACAGACCGGCGGCCACGGTGCCGCCCAGTGTCGCCGTCGGCCCGAAGGCCGGCGGCTCGAAGGCCAGCATCTGGTTTTCCCGTGCCAGCGCGTCCTCGACATCCGCGAGCCGCGTACCGGCGCGTACGGATATGACCAGCTCGGACGGGCTGTAGTCGATGATGCCGCGGTAGCCGGCCACACTGAGCGGTTCACCCGTCGCCGCCCGGCCAATGAAGGCACGGGTAGCGTTGCCGCGTATGGACAGCGTCGTGCCGCTGGCCGCGGCATCGCGCACTTTCTGCTGAAAATCCTGAATCTCGTCCACGCCTGTCGCAATCCTGCTAGAAACGTTCGAGTTCCGGGTGCGGCAGCTGTCCCTCATGCACATGCATGGCACCAAACTCCGCGCAGCGGTGCAGGGTCGGGATGGCCTTGCCGGGGTTCAGCAGGCCGGCGGGGTCGAAGGCGTCCTTGACGCGGTGAAACTGTTCCAGTTCCGCCGTGTTGAACTGTACGCACATCTGGTTGATTTTCTCCATGCCGACACCGTGTTCACCGGTAATGGTGCCGCCGACGGCGACACAGGTCTCCAGAATCAGGCCGCCAAGTTCCTCGGCGCGCTCCAGTTCTCCCGGCCGGTTGGCATCGTACAGTATCAGCGGGTGCAGGTTGCCGTCACCGGCATGAAAGACATTGCAGATCGGCAGGCCGTACTCGTCCGACAGTGTCTCGATCCTGTTCAGCACCCGTGCCAGGTGCTTGCGCGGGATGGTGCCATCCATGCAGTAATAGTCGGGCGACAAGCGGCCCATGGCGGGGAAGGCGGATTTTCTGCCGGCCCAGAAACGCTGCCGTTCCGCCTCGTTCTGCGACACCTTCAGCTCGGTGGCGCCGGCGTCCCGGAACACGCGGTTCACATGCTCGATCTGCACACCCACATCGACGCTGCTGCCATCCAGCTCGCACAGCAGGATTGCCGTGGCATCGGCGGGATAGCCTGCATCGATAAACTGTTCGACGGCATGGATGGCCGGACGGTCAAGCAGTTCGAGGCCGGCCGGAATGATGCCGCTGGCGATGACCGCCGTGACGGCGGCACCGGCCGCGTCGACCGAGGCAAAGGCCGCCAGTACCACCTGCGCGGTCTCCGGCCGGGGCAGCAACTTGACGGTCACTTCCGTGATCACGCCCAGCAGTCCTTCGGAACCGGTCAGCAGCGCCAGCAGGTCGAAACCCGGGGCGTCCAGTGCGGCACTGCCGATGGTCATGTGCTCGCCGTCCATGGTCAGGATTTCCAGCGCCTGGATGTTGTGCGTCGTCAGCCCGTATTTCAGGCAGTGCACGCCGCCGGCGTTTTCAGCTACGTTGCCGCCGATGGAACAGGCAATCTGCGACGAGGGATCGGGTGCATAGTACAGACCGTGCGGCTCGGCGGCCGTGGAGATGGAGAGGTTGGTGACACCCGGCTGGACGCGCGCCACACGGTTGGCGACATCGATGTCGAGGATGCGATTGAACCTGGCCATGCTCAACGAAATGCCATCGGCAAGCGGCAGGGCGCCGCCTGACAGGCCGGTGCCCGCGCCGCGCGCAACCACCGGGACAGCATGTTGCGCGCAAAGTTGCAACGCGAGCCGTGCCTGTTCGACGTTTTCGGGAATGACGACGGCGAGCGGCATGCTGCGATAGGCGGACAGTCCATCGCATTCGTATGGCCTGAGGTCTTCCGCGTCATGCAGTACACAGCGTTCGGGCAAGCGTTCCAGCAGTACGGCGATGATCGGTTTGTCAGCCATGCGGATCCTGTTGTTCGTGTCAAGTCAAGGATTGAAGAATATCGCCGATAGTGCTTCAAATACCAGTATACGACACTGATTTCCAGTCAGGTGATTTGTTATTAACGTGATATCATGAGCATATGCTGTACACGGAAAGACATTTTTCGCACCATGGCATCCCGGCAAAAAACTTTGCCGGACTGATGGAATTGTATGAGTGCAATTACATTCGGCTGAGAAATCTCGTGCCGGATGTCGATGTCATGCCGGATGAAGTCATCTCCATGATACCGGGTGTCCTGGACCTGCACCTGCGCGTGGTCGAGCGCAACAAGTTCACCACCACGCTGCAGCTGACGTACTACTTCAGCGACGAGCACGGGTGCTTTCCCGCGCCCGACATGCGGGTGCGTATGTACCACGACGCACAGGTGGGCGAAGTCATTGCCTGCGGCCGCCGCCGCGGTGTACGCCACGCCACGTACAATCGCATGTTCAACACCTACACGCTGGCCGAAAAGTGGCACATGAACCGCTTTTTGCAGAAATGGCTCGGTTATTGCCTGATGCAGGGTCACCGTTTCATCCCCGGCCGGGTCGTCCGGCCGGCAACCGCCGCTGGTGCCCGCCGGCCGGATGGTCTGCTGATCGCGGAATCCTGACGCGCAGCCGTCACAGCGCGTTATCTCGCACGCATATATCCCTATCTGGATAGGCCCGGGTGCTTGCCTGTGCCTGCCAACTCCCGCATAATAAGTACCTGACCATTTTACTAGGTTATTGCCGGACCCGTGACGGGAACGGCCGGACAAACGGTATCTGACATGCGCTTATCGACCAAGGGACGCTACGCCGTCACGGCGATGCTCGACCTCGCCATTCATCACGGGGAAGGTGCCGTCACGCTGGCCGAAATCTCGACGGCACAGGGCATATCGCTGTCCTACCTGGAGCAGCTGTTCGCGCGGCTGCGCAAGCATGGCCTGGTCGAGGGTATTCGCGGACCCGGCGGAGGATACCGCCTGTCGCATGCGCCGGAGGATATTTCGATTGCAGACGTCATTGAGGCCATCGGCGAAGGCATCGATGTCACCCTCTGTGCCGGCAACGAGGACTGCCAGGATGGCGAGCGCTGCCTGACACACGAGTTGTGGCAGCAACTGGGTTACCAGATTCACGAGTTTCTCGACAGCGTTACGCTGGCCGGTTTTCTCGAACGCAAGCAGGTCAATGCAATCGTCGAGCGTCAACTGGATCGCATAACACCCTGCGATCGCGGACTCAGGGAAACGATCGCCTGAACCGCCAGCACTGAACTGCGCAGTGATGCACTGCGTATTTGATCTCATCAAAAGGAACCGACAAGGCAAAAACATGAATATCAGCATCCCGATTTACATGGACTACTCGGCCACCACGCCGGTCGACGAGCGTGTTGCGGAGAAGATGATGACCTATCTGACCCGGCAGGGTCAGTACGGTAACCCGGCCTCGCGTTCGCACGAGTACGGCTGGAAGGCGGAGGAGGCCGTTCAACAGGCACGCGCCCAGGTCGCTGCGCTGATCAATGCCGATCCCAGGGAGATTGTCTGGACTTCGGGCGCCACCGAGTCGGACAACCTTGCCATCAAGGGTGCGGCGCACTTCTACAAGAAGAAAGGCAAACACATCGTAACCCTCAAGACCGAACACAAGGCGGTGCTCGATTCCTGCCGCCAGCTGGAACGTGAAGGCTACGAAGTGACCTACCTCGAACCCGAGCCGAGCGGGCTGCTGGACCTGGACAAGTTCCGGGCCGCGCTGCGCGACGATACCGTCCTGGTCTCCATCATGCATGTCAACAACGAGATCGGCGTCATCCAGGATATCGCGTCGATCGGCGAGATCTGCCGCGAGCGCAAGATCGTGTTCCATGTCGATGCCGCCCAGAGTGCCGGCAAGATCGAGATCGATATGGACAAGCTCAAGGTCGACCTGATGTCCTTTTCCGCACACAAGATTTACGGCCCGAAAGGCATCGGGGCGCTGTACGTGCGCCGCAAGCCGCGTGTCCGGCTGGAGGCGCAGATGCACGGCGGTGGCCACGAGCGCGGCCTGCGCTCGGGCACGCTGGCAACCCATCAGATCGTCGCCATGGGCGAGGCCTTCCGCATTGCGAAGGAAGAGATGGCCGAGGAAAATGCACGCGTGCTCGCGCTGCGCAACCGCCTGTGGAACGGCCTGAGCGACATGGAAGAGGTCTACCTGAACGGTGACCTGGCACAGCGTGCGCCGGGCATTCTCAATGTCAGTTTCAATTATGTCGAGGGCGAGAGCCTGATCATGGCGCTCAAGGACATGGCGGTTTCATCCGGGTCGGCCTGTACCAGCTCCAGCCTGGAGCCCTCCTACGTGCTGCGCGCGCTGGGCAGGAACGACGAGCTTGCGCACAGTTCCATCCGCTTTACTATCGGCCGCTTCACGACGCAGGAAGAGGTTGATTACATCATCGAGCGGGTGAAGGAAAAGGTCAGCAAGCTGCGCGAGTTGTCACCGCTCTGGGATATGTACAAGGACGGGATCGATCTCGACTCTGTCAAGTGGGCTGCGCACTGAGAGTGATTCCAGCGACATCCCCGAGCGGCCCAGGACGCGACTTCGGCAGGCATACAACCGAAATTCGTTCACGGGCAGGTCTGCTCCCGGAGTCCTTGTTTCAGTAATACGGTAATTTGGAAAATTATTCATGGCGATTACATTGACAGACACGGCGGCAGACCGCATCAAGGGTTTCCTCGCACAGCGCGGCAAGGGCGTTGGCCTGCGGCTGGCTGTAAAAACAACCGGCTGTTCGGGCATGGCCTATGTCATGGAATACGTCGATGAGATCGAGGACGGCGATGTGGTGTTCGAAGACCGCGGCGTCAAGGTCATCATCAGCCCCAAGAGCCTGGTCTACCTGGACGGTACCGAACTGGACTATGCGCGCGAAGGACTGAACGAGGGTTTCAGGTTCAACAACCCGAACGTGAAGGATATGTGCGGGTGCGGCGAAAGCTTCAACGTTTGATGTCCGCCGCTTCCTGAACCTCCGACCTCCGGGCGACAAGCTGACACCATGGCTGCGGACCCTGTACCGTCCCATTTCGAGCTGTTTGACCTGCCGCCATCCTTCGGGGTGGATACCGGTCAACTCGAGCTGCGCTACCGTGAATTGCAGCGCAACCTGCATCCGGACCGTTTCGTCAACGCCGGTGACCGGGAACGTCTGTTATCGGTTCACCAGGCGGCATGGATCAACGAGGCTTACCGGACACTGAAAGACCCGCTGTTGCGCGGTCGTTACCTGCTGGAACTGGCCGGCTATGCGTTTGACGACGAACATCACACAACCCGTGATGCGGCCTTCCTGATGGAGCAGATGGAGCTGCGCGAGGCGCTGTCAGGCGTGCGCGGTGAAGATGACGCATTCGATGCGCTGGGCAGTATCATGCAGCGCATCGGGGCGGACCTGTCGGCGCTGGAGACACAGCTGGGCGATCAGCTGGCGGCCGGCGACAGTGATGCGCAGGCGGCCGCGGCAGACACACTGGTCAAGATGCAGTTTTTCCGCAAGCTGCAGGACGAGGCGGTTGAACTCGAGGTGGCGCTCGAGGATGAAATGGCCTGAACTCAAACAGGACTCGATTTAACGACTGAAACAACACCATGGCGCTGCTGCAGATATCCGAACCCGGCCAGTCAACGGTACCGCACGAGCACCGGCTCGCGGCGGGCATCGACCTGGGGACGACCAACTCGCTGGTCGCCAGCGTGCGCAGCGGTGTGGCCGATACCCTGCCGGATGCCGACGGCAGGCACCTGTTGCCGTCCGTGGTGCGCTACCATGCCTCGGGTGCGCCGGAGGTGGGCGAATCCGCACAGCGTGCTGCGGTCAGTGATCCTCTCAATACCATTGCCTCGGTCAAGCGCCTGATGGGCCGCGGCATCGATGACGTGCGCCATATCGGGTCGCGGCTGCCCTATGATTTTGTCAGCAGCTCCAGCGGGATGCCCCGTTTGCGGACCGCGGCGGGCGACATCAGCCCGGTCGAGGTCTCTGCCGACATCCTGCGTACGCTGAAACGGCGGGCCGAGGAATCCCTTGGCGGGGAACTGCAGGGTGTGGTGATTACCGTGCCGGCCTACTTTGATGATGCCCAGCGCCAGGCGACCCGGGATGCCGGCCGCCTCGCTGGCCTGAATGTCCTGCGCCTGCTGAACGAACCGACTGCGGCCGCCGTGGCCTACGGTCTTGACCAGGGCACCGAGGGTGTGATCGCAATTTATGATCTGGGCGGCGGCACCTTCGACATCTCCGTGCTGCGTCTCAACAAGGGGGTGTTCGAGGTGCTGTCGACGGCCGGTGATACGGCGCTGGGCGGTGACGACATGGACCGGCTGGTTGCCGGCTGGATCATGCAGCAGGCGGGCATACACGACACGGCCGGTCACGGGCATTTGCGGCAGTTGCTGGCGACGGCACGCGACGCCAAGGAGGCACTGACGACGCAGACCGCGGTACCGCTCGGGATCGAGCGCGACGACGGTTCGGTCTGGACAGGCGAACTGACGCGCGAACGTTTCAATGAACTGGTCGGTGCACTGGTCGACAAGACCCTGGTGCCCTGTCGCCGCGCGCTGCGGGATGCCGCTGTCCGGCCGGACGAGGTGCAGGCGGTGGTCATGGTGGGCGGGTCGACGCGCGTGCCGCTGGTGCGTGAGCGCGTCACCGGCTTTTTCGGCGCCGAGCCGATGGCGGACATCGATCCCGACCGCGTGGTGGCCGTGGGAGCGGCGATCCAGGCGGACATCCTGGCCGGCAACAAGCCGGACGAGGACATGCTGTTGCTGGACGTGATCCCGCTGTCGCTCGGACTCGAAACCATGGGCGGCCTGGCGGAGCGGGTGATACCGCGCAATACCACGCTGCCCGCGGTGAAGGCACAGGAGTTCACGACCTTCAAGGACGGCCAGACGGCCATGTCGCTGCACGTGGTGCAGGGCGAGCGCGAACTGGTGAGTGACTGCCGTTCACTGGCAAAATTCGAACTGCGCGACATCCCGCCGATGGTGGCCGGTGCCGCGCGCATTCGCGTCACCTTTCAGGTCGATGCGGACGGTCTGCTCAATGTCACGGCGGAAGAACAGACGCAGGGCGTCAGGAGCAGTATCGAGATCAAGCCCTCGTACGGGCTGAGTGACGGCGAAATCGAGTCCATGCTGAAGGATTCGATGGCACACGCCGCCGATGACCGCGACCTGCGGCGCCTGCGCGAGGAACAGGTGGAGGCCGACCGTGTACTGGAGGCCCTGTCGGCCGCCCTCCAGGCCGATGGCGACAGCCTGCTGGAACCGGCCGAGCGCAGCGCCATCGACAGCGCGGCCGAACACCTTGCCGCGGTGCGTGATGGTGACGACTACCGGGTCATCAAGCAGGCGATCGAGGCCGTGGAACAGGCCAGTGCCGTGTTTGTCGAACGCCGCATGAACAGCACCATCCGGGCGGCCATGGCCGGTCACAGCGTGGACGAATTCAAATCCTGAGGACTGTATCTGCGCCAGGCGCAGAATCGATTCGAGACAATTACATGCCGCAAATTATCTTTTTACCCCACGAGGAAATCTGTCCGGAAGGTGCCGTTGTCGAGACCGAGCCGGGTGCGACGATCTGTGATGCGGCACTGAAGCAGGGCATCGAGATCGAACACGCGTGCGAGAAATCGTGTGCGTGTACGACCTGCCATGTCTATATACGCGAGGGTGCGGA
>JABDRC010000241.1 GCA_013041945.1 Halobacteria archaeon | reverse complement strand
CGGCACTGGGCTGGGATGTTGAGGTGTTCTTCACTTTCTATGGCCTGCTGTTGCTGAAGAAAGACATCGATGCCGAGGTCAGCCCGCTGGGCAACCCGGCCATGCCGATGAAGATGCCGTTCGGGCCGCAGTGGTTCCAGGACTTTTCGTGGCCGATGCCGAACCTGGTCATGGCCGGTATCCCGGGATTCGAGAAGGTGGCCACCGGTCTGATGAAGAAGACCTTCAGGAACAAGGGTGTGGCCAGTGTCGATGAACTGCGCAGTCTGTGCCTGGAAGCGGATGTCAACATGATCGCCTGCCAGATGACCGTGGACGTGTTCGGCTTCGATTCCAGCGAGTTCATTCCCGAGGTGACGGACTACGTGGGCGCCACCTCCTTCCTGCCGGTGGCGCAGAAATCCGACGTCTGTCTGTTTATCTGATGCTACGCAGCCCGGTCGAGGTGGACGGAATCGGGCAGTGTGATCTGCATCTCGACGGGCAGGTGATCCGACAGGGAGAAGTTCAGCGCCTTGACGTGGTCGACCTGCAGGGTGGGTGTTACCAGGATGTGGTCGATGTTGTGCTGCGGCCGCCAGCTCGGGAAGGTCGAAACACCGTGATACGGCTCGCTCATCATGGTGCGGTCGATCAGGTAATCCATTTCACGACTTTCCGAGCGGCAATTCATGTCGCCCATCAATACCACGTGCGGGTACTCGTTGACGATCTCGCTGATATAGCTGATCTGTGTCATGCGCGCCCGCTTGCCCAGCGCCAGGTGAACGATCAGCGCAACCAGCGAGTCATGGTGGGTGCCATAGCGGACAAACAGCACGCCACGACCCGGGATGCGGCCGGGCAGGCGGTGCTCGACGATTTCCGCGGGGTGGAAGCGGCTCAGCACACCGAGACTCTGGCTGGCGATCCGGCCGATACGCCGGTTGGTCTGGTCGGTCCAGAACGGCATGTCCGCCTTGTCGCTGAGGTACTCGGTCAGGTTCACATAGCCGCTGCGCAGGCTGCCGGCATCCAGTTCCTGCAGGCCGATGATATCGTAACCCCTGACGAGGTGTGCAATCCGGTCAAGATTGCTGAAGCGCGCCGAATGCGGCAGCACGTGTTTCCAGCTGTGGGTAATGTAGTGGCGGTAGCGCCCGGTCTTGATGCCTGCCTGGATGTTATAGCTGAGTAGTCTTATGGTCTGTCCCATGTGTGTTTCCGTATCCGCGGGCGTCCGCATGTCCAGGTACTGCTGCCGGGACGCGCTTATGTCGGACATACCAGTGTTCCCAGTTGTTCGGTTAATTTCACGTTCTCCCGGTAATCGACCGGGCAGTCAATGATACTGACACCGCCATTGGACAGCGCTGCTTCCAGTATAGCCGGCAAATCGCCGGTTCTCTCTACCCGGTAGCCGTTTGCACCGAAAGATTCAGCATATTTTACAAAATCGGGGTTATCGAAGCGCACATTCGAGATGCGCTGGTAATGGTTCATCTGTTTCCACTCGATGAGCCCGTAGCTGCTGTCGTTCCATATCAATATCACAATATCGAGACCGTAGCGGATCGCCGTCTCGATTTCCTGCGAATTCATCATGAATCCCGCATCACCGGTGACGGCGACGACACGGTGGTCCGGTTCCGCAAGCCTGGCGGCAATGGCGCCCGGCACTGCGATGCCCATGCTGGCGAAACCGTTGGAAATGATGCAGGTATTGGGGTACTCGCAGCGGAACATCCGCGCCATCCACATCTTGTGCGCCCCGACGTCGCAGACCACGATGTCCTCCAGGTTGAGTGCCGTGCGCAGCTCCCAGATGATCTTTTGCGGCTTGACCGGGAACTCCAGGTCGTCGCGATGCTGGTTCATTTCCTCGACCAGCCGCTCGCGCAGCGGGCGTATGTGCTTCCCCTCGTGCGGCCTGGCCAGTCCGGCAATGCGTTCCAGGCTGTGCTTGATGTCGCCGGTCACGCCGACGGCCACCGGGTAATGAGCGTCCACCTCGGCCGGCGAAAGGTCGATGTGGATGATGGTACGGTTGCGATCCGGGTGCCACAGGTAGGGATGGTATTCAACGAGGTCATAGCCGACACAGATAATCACGTCGGCCTTGTCGAAACCGCAGCTGACATAGTCGGTCGATTGCAGGCCGGCACTGCCCAGTGCACAACGGTGGCGAAACGGGATCACGCCCTTGGCCATGAAGGTGTTGGCCACCGGGATATTCAGGCGATCGGCGAAGTCGCACAGCTGTTGCGCGGCATTCGAACGCACGACTCCGTTGCCGGCCAGTATCAGCGGGCTTTCAGCCTTGCTGATGAGTGCGGC
>JABDRC010000238.1 GCA_013041945.1 Halobacteria archaeon | reverse complement strand
CGAGCGAACTCGAGGCCACGACCTCGTGGTCGCGCGCCCTGAAATATTCCAGGAAGGCCTGGCGAAGTTCCGCGCTGGTTTGCATTCGGGGATAACTTTCTGCCTGATTCGCTGTCTGCTGCAGGCTTTATTATTCAGTGATTTGGACCGGATTGGAACACCTGGGGGGAAATTGGGCAGGATTCACTCCACGCACCCCGGATCGGTGCCTAAAACGCACCCTGCAGCGTCCGTGAAAAAGGATGGGCAGGGTGGACTCTGTGCACCGTGATTCGGTGCGTAAAACGCACCCTACTCGTCGTTGAACGCCCGGGCAATTTGCTCAGCTGTGAAGCCGCGCTGCTGCAGGAAACGCATTTGCCGGCTGCGCTCGCGGAAATCGGCCGGCATACCCGACCCGTACTTGCGCTCGCGCACCGTGTTGACCAGCGACTGCCACAGGTCGTCATAGACGTCGAGACAGTCGTCGATCAGACGCTCGTCGATGCCACGCTGGCGCAGCTCGGCGCGGATCTTCTGCGGACCGGACCCGCGCTGGTAGCGGGAATGGACGAAGGCCTCGGTAAAGCGGGCGTCGCTGAGCAGCTTGTCCCGGACCAGTCCGGCCAGCGCAGCTTCAACCGGCTGCGCTGCATAACCCTTTGCCAGCAGTTTCGCGCCCAGCTCCTGCACCCCGTGCTCGCGGCGCGCCAGGCAGTCCATGGCCGCCTTGCGGATGGCCGCGGGGTCCTGTTCGGGCTCCCGGTCAGGCCTCGGCTTCAAGCGCTTCCTCTTTCTGGGCGGCGGGCTGCGCCGTACCCAGCAGCTCGGCGCGGATCTTCGCCTCGATCTCGCCGGCAATATCCGGGTTCTGTTTCAGGAATTCGCGCACATTGTCCTTGCCCTGGCCGATACGGTCCTTGCCGTAGCTGTACCAGGCGCCGGACTTTTCGACGAAGCCCAGCTGTACGCCGATATCGATCAGTTCGGCCTCGCGCGAGATGCCCTCGCCGTAGAGGATCTGGAACTCGGCCTTCTTGAAGGGCGGTGCCATCTTGTTCTTCACGACCTTGACCCGGGTCTCGTTGCCGATGATCTCGTCGCCCTTCTTGATCGCGCCGATGCGGCGAATGTCGAGCCGCACGGAGGAATAGAATTTCAGCGCGTTGCCGCCGGTGGTCGTTTCCGGGTTGCCGAACATGACGCCGATCTTCATGCGGATCTGGTTGATGAAGATGACCATGGTGTTGGAGCGCTTGATGTTGCCGGTCAGCTTGCGCAGTGCCTGCGACATCAGGCGTGCCTGCAGGCCCATGTGGGAATCGCCCATGTCGCCCTCGATCTCCGCCTTCGGCGTGAGTGCGGCGACCGAGTCGACCACGACCACATCGATGGACCCCGAGCGCACCAGCATGTCGGTAATCTCCAGCGCCTGCTCGCCGGTATCCGGCTGCGAGACCAGCAGTTCATCGACATTGACGCCCAGCTTCTCCGCGTACAGCGGATCGAGTGCATGCTCGGCATCGATAAACGCGGCGGTCCCGCCGGCCTTCTGCGCCTCGGCGATCACCTGCAGTGTGAGCGTGGTCTTGCCGGAGGATTCCGGACCGTAGACTTCGATGACGCGTCCGCGCGGCAGGCCGCCGATACCCAGCGCAACATCGAGACCCAGCGAGCCGGTCGACACGGCATCGGCTGCGCCCACCGCGCTCACATCGCCCATGCGCATGACCGCGCCCTTGCCAAACTGCTTCTCGATCTGTCCCAGTGCCGCACTCAGTGCCTTGCGTTTGTTGTCGTCCATCTGGCTCTCCGGTTGTGTTCGTGGCGCATTGTCCGTGACCTGTCGGTCAGGCGGATTATCACACATTCACTGCGCGCCCTCTAGCGCCCAGCGCCTCAGAACACGGTAGCTGACACCGCTTTCAGAATTGACTGACTGCACCAGACAGAAACTGCCGACGTCCCAGTCGATGGCCGGCGCCTCCGCCGCGGGCAGGGCCGCACTGAACTTGCGCGCCAGCGTCATGTGCGCCTGGAAGGCACGCCGCTCCCGCTCCAGGCCACAGTCATCGAAGGCATCGCGAATGGCCGTGACCAGCGCCCACAGGCCATCCGGCATATGCGTCGGGCCCATCCACAGCAGGCGCTGGCGGTGCCAGTAACCGAGGTGATCGATCTGCAGGCTGAACGGTTCGATCGCCACGCGATCGGCGTGCGCCTCGAGACAGCGGCTGACGGTATCGGTAACGGAACCGGCAAACGCCAGCGTCAGGTGCAGGTTGTCGGCCGGCACACGCCGGACGCGCTTGCCGAGAATACCGCTGACATACCAGTCGCAGCGCGTGCGCACCATGGTGTCCGGCCACAGCGCGAAAAACAGCCGGCGCGTGGGCTCAGCCATGTGCGAGCAGGTCGGGCAGACGTTCCAGTGCGTGC
>JABDRC010000234.1 GCA_013041945.1 Halobacteria archaeon | reverse complement strand
TCCGCATCGGGCTGGTCACGGTGTATCCCGGGGTGAGCCTGTCGCTGATCGCCGTGAGTCGCGAGGCCGACCAGGTCCTCTACCAGGCCAAGGACCGCAAGGAGCAGTACCACAATGCGGTGAATATTATGGCCACTGAGCTGAAGTCCGGCACACAACGCCAGGAAACCGTCGCCTGACCGTCTGGTCGGCTGTCCATTGGGCCGACCCGGTCCTGGATCGTCAAATATCCACCACCTCAAGTCGCTGCCAAATACGGCCGACTATTTCCTTATAAATACGATGCTGAACAGGGGACTGGCAGGCCCGGGCAGTGAGCCCGGACGAAACTCATGAGCGCGCTCGCGACAATCATCAACCGCTTTGCACCGGTCGCAGGCAGCAGGCGCATCGGCCCGATCGGGCTGGAGTGCGCCCTGCATGCCCTGCACATGGTGCAGCTGGAAGCCGGGCGTGACGGCCGGGTAGGGGTGCGCGCGCGTGCCTCCCTGTCCTACCCGTGCCCGCTGGAGGAACTGCTGGACGCGCCGGACCAGCTGAAGCTGCTGATCAAGCGCGCGCTGCGCGAACATGATTTTTCCGGACGGGAGGTGGTCACAACACTGCCTTCACCCGACCTGCAGATCATGCCGGTGTCCTATCACGTTGCCCAGGACGAGTCGCCCGAGGCGGCACTGGTGGCCGTGATATCCGAACGGCTGGATGGCGAGTTTTCCGACTACGTGGTCGACTACACGCCGGTGCGCACCGAAGCGCGCGGCGGTGAACAGCTGGCCATCGTCGCCGTGGCCAAACGCGACGCCGTGATCAACTACCTCGAGGCCCTGCGCACGTGCGGTCTGCACACCGAACACCTGGAGGTCGGCCCGACCGCCATTCGACGCCTGATCAGTGCCCTGGGCGATCGCACTCAGCATGAAAACGTCATGGCCATCAATTTTGGCCGCCACTCGAGTTATATCACTGTGATTTCCGGTGCCCGCCTGCTGTTCGACCAGGCCATCCAGTTCGGCGAAACCGGACTGCTGGTGCGCATCGCCAGCGAACTGGAGATGTCGGAGCCCGCCGTGACGGAGCTGGTGCAGCAGCACAGCCTGTTGCCGAATGCCAGCCAGGACAGCGAGCGTGAACGGGAAATCGCCGAAACGCTGGTACAGATCGTCAAGCCGGAATTCCTGCGCCTGGTGGAAGAGATCAACCGCACCCTGATCTATACCGCGTCGCAGACGCATGGCAAGCAGATTTCGCGCATCTATATCCTCGGCAGCCTGGCGCGCTGGCGGGGCACCGATGCGCTGTTGCGCAGCCTGGTGAAACTGGATGTGAAAACCATACCGAATCCGCTCAAGCCGTTTTTCACGCCGGGCAGACGGGCAGCGGACGATACCGGCGAGCCGGCACCCGAGATTGCCGTGGCAACCGGACTGGCCCTGAACGGGATGATGGACGATGACGGAGATTGACCTGGTCCCCGGCGATTACCGGCGCCTGTCCTGGCTGCGGGGCAGGGCACGGACGACCGTGGGGGTCATCCTGGCAGCACTGCTGGTCAGTGTGCTTGCCTGGGCCGCGCTGCATTTCCTGTCGGTCAGGCTCGAAACCGAGATTTCTACCCTGCAGTCGAAGCAGGCGATTACCAACCAGCAGCGCGAGGCATTGACGCAGCTGGATGACCACAAGTCTGCCCTGCAGCGCAAGCTGGAACTGCTGACCGGCCTGCGTGGCGGTGCCGAGGCCGTGCAGATGTTCGTCACCATCGATCGTGCCATCAAGGAGGACGAGGTCTGGTTCCTTGACTGGGAATTCCGCCGCGCCGGCTCGGCGGTGGAGCACAAGCCTGAAACAAACAGCAATGGATATTTCATCCTGATGCCGGCCGAGAACGGCCAGGCGGGCACCGAGGCCTGGAAGATCGAGACGCACATGACACTGCGCGGTCAGGCACGCGATCACTCCGCCCTGTCGGGTTTTGTGCGCCGCCTGTACCGCCAGCCGACCATCCAGGATGTCCGCATTCTCGACACCTCGCGACAGCTGCAAAACGACGTGGTCGATTTCAGGCTGGCCGTGACCGTGAACAGCGCGGAGGTGACCGGCTGATGCACAAGCTGCTCATGGAAACGGAACCGCGGGTACTGGTGCTGCTGATGGTATCGGTCGTACTGCTGGTCATTGCAGCACTGGGCAGTTATGTCATCTGGCCCGAGTTCCGCGACTTCCGCCAGTCGATGGGGACGCTGTCCGTACTGCGCGATGTGACCTCGCGCGGTGACGATCTCGAACAGGAGATGGCCGTACTCAGGACATCGGTCGACCGGCTCGACCATGAATTGCACGGCGACATGGTCAATACACCGGAAAAGGAGATGGAGTCGTTCATCATCGGTCGGCTGCAGACCATCTCCTGGCGCAATAATGTGGACCTGCTGCGGGTGACGCCCGGGCATGGCAATACCGTGCGCGTGTTCGAGGAGGTGCTGTTCGAGGTGATTGTCTCGGGCGGTTACTTCGACATCTTCAGCTGGCTGCAGGCGCTGGATGACGAACTGGGTTTCGTCGTGGTCAAGCGCTTTGCACTGCAACCGGACAGCGGCAGCGATGCCGGCGAGCGGCTCAAGGCGAACTTTACCATCGTGTCCTACCGGGAGGTGAGCGATGCCTGAGCTGCGGCGGATGCTGCTGATTATTGCCGGTTGCCTGCTGATGACGGCGACGGCGGGTGCGCGGGATCTTGTGCTCAGGACCAATCCGTTCCTCAAACCGGTCAGTCCGGATACCGGTCAGGCAGCCGGCAAGCAGGATGATGACAAGTTCGTCGCCGAGATGGAGCTGCGGGCCACGATGGTGGCCGGCGAGCATTCGCAGGCAAATATCGGCGGGGTGGTAATCGGCCTGGGCGAGGAGGTCAACGGCTACCAGCTGATCGAGGTGCACCCGCGTCACGTGGTGCTCGACCGCGACGGTACATCCAAGGAAATCAGGATAGCAAACAGTAACCAGGGAAGTCGGGACTGACATGAATACAACTATTCGTACTTTCACAACAGCAATGCTCGTGCTGTGTTTGTGGGCGACAACGCCGGCATGGTCAGCCGTCGATGCCGACACGCCGGTGCTGCAGGATGGAAAAATCTCGCTGACCCTGCGGGATGTCACCATCGCGGAAGTCATGGAGATGCTGTCGCGTGCCGGGCAGGTCAATATCCTGCTGTCCAGTGATGTCGGGGGCAAGGTCTCCGTCAACCTGTTCGACATGAGCATCGACCGGGCCATCCGCTCCATCGCCACCTCGGCTGGATACGCGGTGGAGCGGCGCAGTGGCAGTTACTTCATTGTCGACCGTGACGAGGCCGGCAAGTCGGCACCGGGCGGGCCGACGCAGGTGCGCACCTACAAGGTGCAGTATTCCGATCCCGAGGTGGTCTCCAGCATCATCGAGAAACACCTGTCCACTTACGGGCAGGTGACCGCGCTGCCGGAGCGGCGCCTGCTCATCATCGAGGACACGCCGCACTTCCATGCGAAACACAAGGAGTTGCTGACCAAGCTTGATCGCGAACCCAAACAGATCCTGATCGAGGCGCGCATCCTCGAGGTGGGACTGAAGGACAGCGAGTCCTTCGGCCTCGACTGGATCAAGATATTCGAGTCGGGTGATGCGAGCATCGGCACGCAGGGTCTGAGCACGCCCGGATCACCCGGCCTGTTTTTCGACCTGGTCAAGCCGGACGTGCAGGTAGTGCTGAATGCACTGCGTACACGCGACCGGCTGCGCACCCTGTCGACGCCGAAACTGCTCGCGCTGGAAGGCCAGGAGGCGGAAACGATTATTGGTGACCGGCTCGGTTATAACGTCACGACCACTATCGACAATGTGACGACCACCTCCACCGAGTTTCTCGAGTCCGGCGTCATTCTCAAGGTGAA
>JABDRC010000233.1 GCA_013041945.1 Halobacteria archaeon | reverse complement strand
CCACGATGCCGGCCTCCGCCGCCTGGTCGATGCCGTCCCGGAACGGGAAGAAGGCATCCGAGGCCATCACCGAGCCGGCCACGGCCAGCCCCTCGTCGGCCGCCTTGAGCGCGGCCACTTTCGCGCTATAGACACGGCTCATCTGGCCGGCGCCCACACCGATGGTCATGCTGTCCCTGCAGTAGACGATGGCATTGGACTTGACGAACTTGCCGACACGCCAGGCAAACAGCAGGTCGCTGATCTCGGCATCGGTCGGTGCCCGCTTCGTCACGACCTTCAGGTCCGCCGCGCTCACCCGGCCAAGATCGCGGTCCTGCACCAGCAGCCCGCCGTTGACGCGCTTGAAGTCCAGCATCGGCGCCGGTGTCTCCGCCCAGGCGCCGCACTCCAGCACGCGGACATTTTTCTTTCCCGCCAGCACCGGCAGCGCGGCCGCGTCGATGGCCGGTGCGATGATCACCTCGACGAACTGGCGCTCGATGATGGCACGCGCCGTCGCCTCGTCGAGTGGCCGGTTGAAGGCGATGATGCCGCCGAACGCGGAAGTAGGGTCGGTTTTAAAGGCCCGGTCATAGGCCGAGAGGATGTTGTCGCCCAGCGCCACGCCGCAGGGGTTGGCATGCTTGACGATGACACAGGCCGGTCCCTCGGTGAACGATTTGACGCACTCCAGCGCCGCGTCGGTGTCGGCGACATTGTTATAGGAGAGTTCCTTGCCCTGCACCTGTTTTGCCGTGGCCACCGAGGCCTCGGCAGGCGCGTGCTCGACGAAGAACGCCGCGCGCTGGTGGGGATTCTCGCCGTAGCGCATGGTCTGCACCTGCCGGTACTGCAGGTTGAGCGTGGCGGGAAAATCCTGCGACGTACCGTCCGGATCGGTGGCGCCGAGGTAATTGGCAATGGCGCCGTCGTAGCGCGCGGTGTGCTCAAAGGTCTTGACGGCCAGCGCATAGCGCGTGGCATCGGAAACCGCACCGTCATTGGCCTGCAGTTCCGACACCACGGTTGCGTAATCGGCGCTGTCGACCACCACGGTGACCGCGGCGTGATTCTTGGCCGCGGCCCGCAGCAGGGTCGGCCCGCCGATGTCGATGTTCTCGATGGCCATGGGCAGGTCGCAGTCGTCACGTGCCACGGTCTGCTCGAACGGGTACAGGTTGACCACGACCAGATCGATCGGGCCGATATCGTTCTCCGCCATGACCGCCTCGTCCGTACCGCGGCGCGCCAGGATGCCCCCGTGTATCTTCGGATGCAGGGTCTTGACCCGGCCCGCCATCATTTCCGGGAAGCCGGTGTAGTCGGACACCTCGATCACCGGAATGCCGCTCTCCGCCAGCAGGCTGGCCGTGCCGCCCGTCGAAAGAATTTCAATACCGCCGGCATGCAGTGCCTGTGCGAATTCGGCAATACCGGTCTTGTCAGACACACTGATCAGGGCGCGCTTGATTTTATTCATAGTCCTTCAACTGGCTGGTGTTTTGCAGGTCCGCTGTGTGCGGCGTGTTTCGGCTGCCCTGCCGCTGCGTGGAACAGCCGGACGACACGGGTAATTCAATCGGAGTTTCCTGTTTCGATCTCGTACTGGTTGAGTTTCTTGCGCAGGGTGCCGCGACTGATGCCCAGCATCTCGGCGGCCTGCGTCTGGTTGCCCTCGACGTACTCCATGACCACGCCGAGAATGGCCGGCTCGACCTCGTTCATCACGACATGGTAGAGATCATGCACCTTGTGACCCTCCAGGTCACCGAGGTACAGCTCGATCGCCGATGTCACGCTGCGGCGTATCGGCTGCTTGCGTCGCTCGCGGGTCAGCTTCATGCCGCCAGCTCCGCGCGCGCTTCCAGCCGGTCAAAATAGTCGCGCACAAACGCCAGCTGCGCCGTTGCCGTCTCGATGCCGTTGACCTGCTGGCGGAACGCGTTGCCGTCACGCTGCCCCTTGCTGTACCAGGCAATGTGTTTGCGTGCCACGCGCACCCCGGTGTACTCGCCATAGAATGTGTACAGGTTCTCCAGGTGCCGGACCAGGATGTTTGCCACCACGGACGGCGCCGGGGCCGGCAGGCGTTCGCCGGTTGCCATGAAG
>JABDRC010000229.1 GCA_013041945.1 Halobacteria archaeon | reverse complement strand
GATGTACATCGCAAGGCGCTCCTACATCAGACTGATTGTTACCACGTGCCCGGGTAATACCGCCAATATCACAACCAGTGCATCATGCCGCATTCGAAGGGATGACTCAGCAGGTGGTGGCAGGGGTAGTAGCGGATCCTGAACTGCTGCAACCCGCTGATCGTACAACCACCGTCGATATCGATCAGTTCGCAGCGGTACAGGGCCTCGCCCTGTTTGTCTGTTTCCACGTAGTAGAACAGTAACCTGTCCGTATCATTCGAGTCGCCATCCCGTTTACCCGTACCCCGGATGCACTCGATGATCAGGTCATCCGGCGCCAGGTCGTCGAGGTGGATGGCCACTTCCAGCGTCAGCCTGTCGCCGGCCGTGATGGAGGCGGGGATGTCCGTGATCAGGCGCCCGTGGACGGACGGCCATGCTGCGGTCACTTTATGTTTCCAGCCGGCCAGTTCGCGCGCACCCGCGGCGGCATTGGCCTGCAGCAGCCTGCCCTCGCGGGCAGCCGGCGCATAGGAGTTGCCGAGGTAGTCCATTGCCATGCGAATGGTATTGAAACGCGGGATGATGGTTTGCATGGTTGCGCGCGCCATGTGTATCCATGCTTCCGGCTGGCCATCCTCGTTGCGGTTGTAGTAGGCCGGTATCACCTGGTATTCAAGGATGTTCATGAGTTCTTCCGCTTCCAGGTCCTCGCGCGTGTCATGGTCGAACTCGGGGTGGGGAGTGATGGCCCAGCCATTTTCCCCGTTGAAGCCCTCGGCCCACCAGCCGTCCGTGACACTCAGGTTGAGTACACCGTTGATAGCGGCTTTCATGCCCGAGGTGCCGCAGGCCTCGAGGGGATATTCGGGTGTGTTCAGCCAGACATCGACGCCCGGCATGAATTCGCGGGTCATGGACAGGTTGTAGTTTTCCAGCAGGATGATCCTGCCCTGGAATTCCGGCTGCAGGCTCAGTTCGAAAATCCTGCGCAGCAGGGCCTGCCCGGGCTCGTCGCTGGGATGCGCCTTGCCGGCAAACACCAGCGTGAGCGGACGTTCCGGATCATTGACCAGCCGGGACAGGCGTTCCAGGTCGTGGAATATCAGCCCGGCACGCTTGTAGGTGGCAAAACGGCGTGCGAAACCGATCATCAGGGTGTTGATGTTATGCGGGGTCAGTTGGGCGGTGAGACGGCCCACCAGCGATTTTGTCCTGGCGCAGCGTTCGTACTGAATGATCGCGCGCTCGCGGATGTTGTCGATCGCCGCGGCCTTCAGCAACTGCCGTATGCTCAGGAAGACATGGTCCGGGATCTGGTCGATGAAGTCTTCCCAGAATTGCGTGTCCGTGAGGTTGGCGCGCCAGCCGCCCCCCATGTACATCTCGAACAGCGCCGCCCAGGAACCGGCCAGGTAGGTTTCCACATCGGTGCCGTTGGTAATATAACTGACCGGGTTGTCGTGCACGTCGATTTCCGGCCAGACATAGCCTTCCATCTCCGCGGCGATATCCCCGTGAATGCGGCTCACACCGTTGCGGAAGCGTGACCCGCGCATTGCCAGCGAGGTCATGCAGAAGCCATGCGGGTTCTGCGGGTTGGCGCCCAGTGCGAGGAAGTGCTCATTGCTGATGCCGAGTTCCCGGATCATGTCCGTGAAATAGTCCGTCATGGCGTCATATTCAAAGATGTCATGTCCGGCCGGGACCGGCGTATGCGTGGTGAAGGCCGTGCCGGCGGCAACCAGTTCCAGCGTGCTCTCGAAATCCATTGAATCGGCGATGTGTTCGCGGCAACGTTCCAGGATCTGGAAGGCGGCATGGCCTTCATTGATGTGCCATACGGTCGGCTGCAGCTGCAGGGCGCGCAGGGCGCGGACACCGCCGATACCGAGGACGATCTCCTGCGCGATCCGGGTTTCGCTGGTGCCGCCGTAGAGCTCCGCGGTCAATGCCCGGTCTTCGGCTGCGTTCTCCGGCAGGTCGCTGTCGAGCAGCAGCAGGCGGATATGTCCGGCGCGTGCCTCCCAGACGCGCAGGGCGAGTTCGCGTTCGGGCAGGCTGACGCTCACGCGGATTTCCTTGCCGTCCGCGCCCGTTGCCGGGGTCACCGGCAGGTCGCAGGGATCGCTGCGCCGGTAGTCGGCAATCTGGTTGCCGTCACAGTCGATGAGCTGGGTGAAGTAGCCGTGGCGGTAGAGTATGCCGATGCCGATAAACGGCACCCACAGGTTGCTCATCGCCTTGCAGTAATCGCCGGCCAGGATGCCCAGCCCGCCGGCATACAGCGGCACGCTTTCGTGAAAGCCGTATTCCGCGGAAAAATAGGCCACCAGATCGTGGTCTGGCGACAGGTGCTGTTCGATGCTGGTGGCGGGTTTCTGTTCCAGGTAGGTATCGTACTCGGCCAGTACGTTGCGGTACTCGCTCAGCAGGATGGGGTCCTGCGCGGCCCGGTTGATACACTCCTGGCGCATGCGTCGCATGAAGACCCGGGGATTGTGCCGCGAGGCGTTCCAGCATTCCGGGTCGAGGTGCCGGAACAGGCGGCGGACGTTGCGGTTCCAGCTGAAGTAAAGATCGTTGGCAAGTTCACCGAGACGCTCGAATCGCGCCGGCAGCACCGCCTGTATTTCCACGTTGTACCGGGTACCCTTTGTATGGTCTTTTTGCATGGTTTGAGAGTTTCGTTCAGGTTTGTTTCCCGGGATCGGGCTTCAGCCTGCCCGAAGATGCCGGCCTGCTGGCGGA
>JABDRC010000225.1 GCA_013041945.1 Halobacteria archaeon | reverse complement strand
GTGATCTCCTGGCTGTATGCCATCGGTACGCTGTTCGCCGTCATCCAGGACCCGGCCTTCAGACGGGTGCTCGCCTTCACCACCTTCACCCGCGCGGTCAGGCGCCTGCAAGAGCCGTTCTACCTGGTGTGCGGACTTGGCGATGCCGGGCAACTGATCCTGCGCGAACTGACCGAGGACGGCATCCGCTGCATCGGCCTCGACCGCAACGACCAGCGCATCCAGACCCTGCGGCTGGAGGATTTCCCGCTGGCGGTCCCGACGCTGACCGCGGACGTGACCGACTCGTCGATGCTGCTGGCGGCCGGTCTCAGGCACCCGCAATGCACCGGCGTCCTCGCCCTCACCGACGTCGATCATGTCAACCTGACCATCGCCATCAGCTGCAAGCTGCTGGCGCCGGAGCTGCACGTCATATGCCGGTCCGAGACACATGACTCCGAGGCCAACATGGCCTCGTTCGGCACCGACCACATCATCAACCCGTTCGACACCTTTGCCGAGCGCTTCGCCCTGCTGTTCAGGTCACCCAGCATGTACCTCGTCTATGAATGGATGACCAGCCTGCAGGAATCGCCGCTGTATGAATTCTCCGCGCCGCCACGTGGCACCTGGATCCTGTGCGGCTACGGCCGCTTCGGCAAGGCCGTGCAGAAGAGCCTGTCGTTCAAGGGCATCCAGACCGTGATCGTGGAATCGGACCTCGCCGCCACGGAGGCGCCGGAGGAGGCAATCGAGGGCCGCGGCACCGAGGCCTTTACCCTGTACGAGGCCGGCGTCGAGGACGCCGTCGGCATCATTGCGGGGACCGATGACGATGCCAACAACCTGTCCATCATCATGACGGCGCGTGACATCAAGGCAGACCTGTATACCGTGGCACGGCAGAACCTGCGCACCAATGACGCCATCTTCGCCGCGGCCGACATCAACATGGTCATGCAATCCGGCGTATTGATCGGCCGGCGCATTATCGACCTGCTGACCAACCCGCTGCTGGCGCACTTCCTGCGTCAGGCGACCCGGCAGACCGAGGAGTGGGCCAATGTACTGGTCAGCCGCGTGGTCGGCATTGTCGCCGATTCACCGCCGGAAACCTGGATCCTGACCGTCGACAGCCTGCAGACGCCCGCGCTGTGCGAGGCCGTCGAGAAGGGCCTCGAGGTCCGCCTCGGCCACCTGATGACCGATCCGCGCGAGGCAACCGAGCAATTGCCGTGTGTCCCCCTGTATCTCAAGCGTGCCAACCAGGACGAAAAACTGGTCCCGGACGAGGCGACGGCGTTGCAGCCCGGCGACCAGCTGCTGTTTTGCGGCCGCCGCCACGCCGAAACCCACATGCGCTGGACCACACACAACTACCACGCCCTCTATTACGTCTGCACCGGTCAGGACCGGCCGATCGGCACGATCTGGCGCCTGTTCTCCGGCCAGTCGGCCGGCTGATCCGCCCTCCCGCCACCCGCCTGCTGGCTTCATCTGCGGCTAAATCAGCCGATGGCATATTACATGCACTGTATTTGTGGCCATTGACGGCACCCGATCACGGGCATGACTGCGGCGATTATGGAGGCAAGGCGATGAAAACACTTGAACTTCAGTTAATTACAGTTGGACTGGATGACGGCACCCAGGGCGTGTTTGTTGGAATGCCCCTGGTCTCGGCCGAGACGGCAGAGAACAGCGGTGCGGTCGAAAATATCTGGTTTTCCAATGTAAAAGAAGTACCTGACAGCCTGACCATGGAAGAACTGATGGGCCTGATCGGCAAACAGCTGATCGACCGGCTGGCGACCGTCCAATAGCCTGATTTCGTCGTTTTTTTGACGAAAATGCCGCTACCAGGCGCACGGTGCCAGCGGTACAGCACTGACACCCCCCGGTCATGCCGGGGTTGACGGGGCGGTGCCTGCGGCCCGGCAACCCCGATTGATTGAAGAATCCTGCCGTTCCACGCAACACCCGGCCATTCCCCCGGACCGGGCTAATCAGATGCACGGCGCCGGTCAAGGCACCTGCTTCGAACTGACCGTCAGGCAGTAGCCGATGGTCGAGAGGTATTCGGCCTCGGTCAACAGGTAGGCCCTGGTCAGGGGATGAAAATCCAGCCAGTCTGACGGGAGGATCAGCTCGATGCTGTTCTTGCCAACCCTGACGTCCAGTTGTGCCAGGCCGATGTCGGCGCGGCCGCGGTTCAGCGTCACGGCGATGCGCAGCAGGATAGCCAGCCGCGGGGCCTGTTCCGCCCGGCGCTGCGGCTGTGACCTGATTTCGCCCGGCGGGAACTTGCGCCGGTGCGCCCTGACCGGCACCGCCAGCAACTGCTGTTCCTGTTGCGAGAAACCGTTCAGGTTTGCATTGCAGATCACATAGGCGCCATGCTTGTGATACTGGTTGCAGATGACCATCATGCCGCAGACGAATGCAGCGCCCGTATCAGTATAATGGCGTCTTCAGCCAGGCAAACACGATGTGGCGGGAGCAACATGACCAGGGTCAAGATATTCAGCACGGCAAACTGTCCGTTTTGCGTCAAGGCAAAGCAGCTGCTGAAAAAATGGAACATCCCCTTTGAAGAAGCCATGATCGACTCCGACATGGCGGCGCGCCGTGAATTCGCGGCAGCAACCAACGGCGCGCGCAGCGTGCCGCAGATCATAATCGATGGCGAATGCATTGGCGGCTTCACCGAACTGACGGAACTGCACATGGAGGACAGGCTTGACCACCTGATGACGACCTGATCCGGACGTGCCTGTCTGTACATCCCGGATGGCGTCAGGTATCGTAAATTAAAGACACTAACAACGAGAATACCGCTGCTGGAGGACCGCTATGGACTATTCCAATATCATCACGCCCAGGCGCCTGACGAACATGCAGGAAATGGAAATACACGTCAACGGGCCGGACGGCGCCAACCGACTGTTCATGCACAGCGGCATGGCGGAGGTCGAGCTCTGTGGGGGACTGCCACACCCGCGCTGGTCCCTCGAGATCATCTGCTTTGATATCGGCAGAAAATACGACACTGATAACGGCGAGGAAGTCGTCAAGGTACTGTCCACGGCCAATCTGGCCGGCGCGCGCATGGACGGTGTCGCCAGCTTCGCCGGCTGGCAGATCTTCGGCGCCGCCGGGGAAATAGACCACGAAGACAGCCGTGTACGCATGAACATCGCGGCCGGTGCCCGTGATACCCAGGCATTCCTGGAACAGATCTGCTTCCAGGTGAATGTACTGGCAAAGGTCAACGACTGAGCGCCGTCACCCGGACAGGGTGATTCCCCAGACTCTCGGCAATACCCAGTAGACAAACGCGGTGATCACCACCGCGCCCAGCAGGTTCAGCCAGATACCCGCCCGGGCCATCTGCATGATGGTCACGTAACGACTGCCGTACACAATTGCATTGGGCGGCGTCGCCACCGGCAACATAAAGGCAAACGAGGCCGCCACCACGGCCGCGACCATCATGCCATAGGGATGCACTTCAGTTGCGGCCGCCAGTGCACCCATTACCGGCAGCAGCAGTGAGGCCGTTGCCGTGTTGGAGGTGATCTCGGTCAGGAATATCACCAGCAACACGACCGCGCCGATAATCAGCGCCAGGTTGATCCCCTGCAGGACCTCCAGTCGCCCCGCCAGCCAGCCGGTCAGGCCGGACTCGCTGAACCCCTGCGCCAGCGCAAACCCCCCGCCGAACAGGATGATGATATCCCAGGGTATGGTGACCGCCGTCCGCCAGTCGAGCAGAAATTCGCGCCGTTTCAGGTTGACCGGAATCATGAACAGCACCAGCGCCCCGGCGATCGCAATGGTCGAGTCCTTGACCATGGCAAGCGCGGGCGGCAGGAAAAGGCCGCGCAGGATCCACAGTGCGGCGACCGTAGTGAACACGACCGCGACCGCCTTTTCCTCACGCGACATGGGCCCGAGACCGGCCAGCTGCTGACGGATAAAATCGCGTCCGCCGGGCAGCTGTGCAATCTCGCTGCGAAACAGGATGCGCGTCAGGTACAGCCAGGCCAGCAACAGCATGACCACTGACAACGGCAGTGCGAACCGCATCCAGTCAATGAAACTGACACTGTAGCCATAGGTTTTCTCGACGACACCGGCGAAAATCGCATTCGGCGGCGTGCCGATCAGCGTGGCCACGCCGCCGATGCTGGCGGCATAACCGATACCGAGCAACAGGGCCGTGCCGAAGCGGAATTCGCCCGGCCGGTGCTCCACCTCGTGCGATATATCGTGCAGCACCGCAACCGCGATGGTGACCATCATCATGGTCGCCGCCGTGTTGCTGATCCACATCGACAGGAATGCCGTGGCCAGCATGAATCCCAGCACGATGCGCCGTGGCGTGACGCCCACCAGCTGAATGGTGTGCAGGGCTATGCGGTGATGCAGGTTCCACTTCTCCATGGTCACGGCGATCATGAAGCCGCCCAGGAAAAGAAAAATCAGATGATGGCCATAGGCACGGGTGACCTCGCCGCCGCCCAGCACGCCGAGTACCGGGAACAGCACGATCGGCAGCAGTGCCGTGGCCGGTATCGGGATCGCCTCGGACAACCACCAGACAGCCATCAAAACGGCCACGGCCGCGACCCGCTGCCCTTCCGGCGACATACCGTCAGGCAATGGCAACAACAGGACAAGGGCAAACAGCAGCGGCCCGAGCAGCAGGCCGATGAGGGGGCGGTGCTCAGTCAAGCCCGCTACCCCGCGACGGGTGAATATCCGGGAAATGCAAATCGAAGACAGCCATGGCAGGGATTATCTTTCCCCGCCCGGCGAATCGCAATCACGGCACCGGCAAACCGGGCCGTCAGGCGACTTTCATGCGCATGCGCCAGCGAGCCGGGAACTCGAGGATGCCACGCGAACGGCGCAGCTCGCGCAGGTACAACTTGGAGGCCCGGAAACCTTCACGGAATGACTGTTTCATGTACTCGACCCGGTCCAGGTGGCCTCCCTCGAGGCCATGCCTGAAACCGGCACAGTAGCGCTCCTGCTGCAGGTTGGGCGGAATCTTGATCCCGACGTCCTGCGGATTCGGATAAGCCTGTTCCATAATACCCCCCGCTGTTTGTCCGCGTGTAACCTGTGTATCGGCATAGGGGTGTGAGGATTGAATATCCGCAACAAGCTGATATAAATAAGAAAGCGTCAGATAATGGAAGTTCCGCGGGTACCTGGTGGATAATTTGACGGTCTGCACCCGCTACCGGCAGGCAAACAGGCATCCGCTTGAAACCAACACTGTGGCATGCTGTCCATGTAACCAGACCGATAAACGCACCAGGGACAACCCATGAAACTCCTGCAAACCTGCCGCTCCACCCTGCTCATTATCCTGTCTGTGTTTGCAGCAGGCAGCCACGCCGAACCGGGCCAGGCAATCGCCACCTTTGCCGGCGGCTGCTTCTGGTGCATGGAGCCCCCGTATGACGAGCTGGATGGTGTCATCTCGACCACCTCCGGCTATACCGGCGGCAAGGTCGATAACCCGACCTACAAACAGGTGTCACGCGGCAAGACCGGGCATACCGAGGCCATTCAGATCGTCTACGACCCGGAACGCGTGAGTTACCAGAAACTGCTGGATGTATTCTGGCAGAACATCGACCCGACCAATGCCAATGGCCAGTTCTGCGACTGGGGTACCCAGTATCGCAGTGAAATTTTTTACCATGATGCGGAACAGCAGCAGCTGGCCAGCAAATCAAAGGCGTCGCTGGAAGAAATGAAA
>JABDRC010000223.1 GCA_013041945.1 Halobacteria archaeon | reverse complement strand
CCGTCGAAGTGTATGTCATGGAGGTCAGCAAGGTCGTCAGTCACTGGCAAGAGAGTTTTCGCGACCGGCGCTGGTTCACCCATCGCGAGGCAATGCGCCGCATCAAGGGCACGGACCTGCAGCGCATTGTGCGTCAATTGCCCGATTTCGTCTGAGCATCATGCGGCGTGGTACTGAATTTTAAAGTTCATAAAGAATAGCCACAGAGAACACAGAGAAAAGATCAGAGACATAAGTCCAGTTACTGTGTAATACATTTGGCTAATTCCTGAAAAGTTTTTTCTCTGTGTTCTCTGTGGCTATATTTTTAGCAATCTGGCGCCCCGGATTATCAACGCTAGCCGATAATCAGCTTCACCCCCACCAGCAGCGTGACCACTTCAAACGCCCGCTTGATCCAGCGGTTGCCGGATTTGATCGCCATATGGGCGCCGATATAACCGCCCAGCAGGGAACCCGCCAGCAATGCCGGCAGCCAGCTCCAGCGGATCTCGCCGAGAATACCCAGGGTCAGCGCCCCGCCACCGTTCCAGAACACGCCGACCAGGATGAGTGTGTAGGCGATGGCGCGGCGGTAATCAAGGCCAAACCAGCGCACCAGCCAGAGAGTCACGAACAGACCGGTTCCGGAGGTCAGTGAACCGTTAAGTATTCCTATAATAAACAATGCGATACCGCCAATGAGGCTGCCATGCCGGTCCCGGTGTGCCGGGGACACGGACTGGCCCAGTTCGGGATTCATCCAGGAATAAATCCCGAGTCCTGTTGTCAGAACCCCCAGTGCAACCTCGGCAAGCCGCTCCGGCACCTGCAGGATGCTGCCGGCGCCCAGTACAACGCCCGGCAGGCCGAACAGCAGGATGGTCAGGGCGAGCCGGCGCTCGAGCGGCTCCTCCCTCAAGTGCCGTACTGTAGCGCCGATACCAAGTGCAACACTCGCCACCTTGTGCGTGGCGAGTGCGATGGCGAACGGAAGACCGAGAAAAATCAGTGCCGGCAGCTGGATCAGGCCGGCGCCACCGCCCGAAAAGGCCGAAAATATGTTGGCCACGAGGGAGATGAAAAAGAGCGCAACCTGCTCCATCGAAAACTGCCTCTGTTTTGGGACAGGTATATAATTGACTGGGTGAGCATACATTGTACGCGCTGTGATTGACTGCTGATTTATGAAAATGATTCCGACACTCCGCCTGCTGGTAATCCTGTCGACTGCAATGGCAGCGACAGCATCGTATGGCGAGAAACGCACCTACAAGTGGGTCGATGCTGACGGCAATGTTACCTACAGCAGCCGCATGCCGCCGGAATCCACACAGCATGAACGCAAGGTGATCAACAGACAGGGCCGCGTCATCAAGATTTACAGCGCGCCGCTGACCGCGGAGGAAAAAGTCGAGCAGCAGCGGCTGGCCGAACTCGCGGCCAAGAAAAAGGAGCGGGCCAGGAAACGCGCCATACATGACCGCAGTCTGCTGGCGACCTACTCCAGCGTCGAGGACATGGAAAAGGCGCGTGAAGACAAGATATCGCTGATCAAATCACTCATGCACCTTACCAATAGCCGCATCAAGTCAATGCAGCAGCGCCTGTTGATACTGTCGGAAGAAGCGGCGCAGTTCGAACGCAGCGGTCAGCAACTGCCCTTTACGCTGCATAGCCAGATCACCAACCTGCGCGACCAGATCGCGCATAACAAGCAATTCGTCAAGGACAAGGCCGTCGAGATGAAGGAGGTCAATCACCAGATCGACAGGGATATTGCTCGTTACAGGGAACTGACCGCAGAGGAGCCGACAGTCGCCGAGCGCGGCCCGACGCCACTGGAAATTGCCACCAATAATCCAGACATCACGCTCGACCGCCACGACCGCACCCTGCTAACCACGTTCTCCAGCGTGGAAGACCTGCTGTTCGCGCGCAATGAGGAACTCGAGAACATCGATTTCAATATCAGGCAGGCCTACGACCGCATCGATACCATGCAGAACCACCTCGCCGAGCTGTCCAACAACGCCGATGAATATGAAGCCGATGGCGAGCTACTGCCGGACACGCTGCTTATGCAGATGAAGCAGGTTATGTCCGAGATCTCGCATACCGAAGCCACGCTGATGGACAAACGTTTGCAGAAACAAAAAGTTCTGGACCAGTTCGAGAAGGACATCGAGCGCTTCCGGATGCTGACCGCCAGCAACTGATCCCGCTATTCGCTCTTACAATAAATTTTCTTCCATGGATTCCGTGGCGATTTTTTTCGGTGCGCATAGCGCACCCTACAAGCTATCCGTGTCCTTCCGTGGATTCCGTGGCGATTTTTTCGGTGCGCATAGCGCACCCTACAAACCAGGAAGACCTCATTGCGCACGCGGTGCGCTCCTGCACACATGAGAGAGACCGGCATCAGGCCGAAATCAGGGTGCCCACGCCCTCATCCGTGAACAGCTCCACCAGCACCGCGTGTGTAACGCGCCCGTCAATGATATGCGCCGCCCTGACGCCGCTGTTGATCGCGGACAGGGCACAACTCACCTTGGGCAGCATGCCGCCGTGTACGGTGCCATCCTCGATCAGCCGGTTGACGTCATTCGCCTTCAGCCCGGTCAGCAGGCTGCCCTGCTTGTCGAGCAGACCCGTCGTGTTGGTCAGCAACATCAGTTTCTCGGCCTTCAGCACCTCGGCCATGTGGCCGGCAACCAGGTCGGCGTTGATATTGTAGGAATGTCCGTCATCGCCCACACCGATGGGTGCGATGACGGGAATGAAGTCGCCGCTGGTCAGCATATCGACCACGCCGGTGTCGATGCTCTCGACCTCGCCGACATGACCGAGGTCGATGATCTCCGGCACGTCGAGTTCGGGATCGTCCCGCCGGATCTTCAGCTTGCGCGCCCTGATCAGATCGCCGTCCTTGCCGGTCAGTCCGACGGCACGCCCGCCATGGTGAGTGATCAGGTTGACGATTTCCTTGTTGACCAGGCCACCCAGCACCATTTCCACGACATCCATGGTCTCGCTGTCCGTGACCCGCATGCCGTCGATGAAGCGGCTCTCCTTGCCCAGGCGCTCCAGCAATTGCCCGATTTGCGGACCGCCGCCGTGCACAATGACCGGATTGATCCCGACCAGCTTCATCAGGACCACATCGCGTGCAAAGCCGCTTTTCAGTTGATCGTCGACCATGGCATTGCCGCCGTACTTGATGACGACGGTCTTGCCCCGGAAGCGGCGGATGTACGGAAGCGCCTCGGTCAGTACGTGCGCGACGTTCGAGGCGGATTCATTCGTCAGTGACATAATTTCTGGAACATTCCCGGCAAACAGAAAACATGCGCGCAGTTTACGCGCGATGCCGCCACACCCTCAAGTCGGGTGCGGCCGGCAGGGCCTAGAAAGGCAGCGACAGGTGCGGATTCACCTGGATCATCACGCGACGGAACTCGCCCATGATGCGCGCCAGGGCCTCCTTGTTATCGGCCTCGAAGCGCAACACCAGCACCGGGGTGGTATTGGATGCGCGCACCAGGCCCCAGCCATCCGGAAAATCCGCCCGCAAGCCGTCAATGGTCGAGACGGTCGCGCCCTCGAAGTGGGCATGCTCGAGCAGGCTGCTGATGAAGACCGGCGGTTCCCCCTCCCGCATGGCCACGTTCAGCTCCGGTGTATTGACGCTGTTCGGAAGTTCGGCAAACACCTCGGCACTCGAACGGCTGTCCTTGCCGAGGATCTCCAGCAGCCGCGCTGCCGCATACAGCGCATCGTCGAAACCGTACCAGCGCTCGTTGATGAAAATGTGGCCGCTCATCTCGCCGGCCAGCAGTGCACCGCTTTCCTTGATCTTGGCCTTGATGAAGGAATGCCCGGTCTTCCACATCAACGGCTGGCCGCCGTGTTCGCGGATCAGCGCATCGAGGAAGCGGGTGCACTTCACGTCGTAGATGATCTGTCCGCCGGGATTGCGTTCGAGGATATCCATTGCGTACAGCATCAGCACGCGGTCCGGCCAGATGACCTGTCCATCGGAGGACACCACGCCGAGCCGGTCACCGTCACCGTCGAAGGCCAGGCCGATATCCGCCTGCCCGGAACGCACGATCTCGATGAGGTCGGCAAGGTTCTCTTCCTTGCTCGGGTCCGGATGGTGATTGGGGAAATTGCCGTCGACCTTGCAGTACAGCTCCTTGACTTCGCAGCCCAGGGCACGCATCAGATCGGGCGCAACGTGGCCGGCCACGCCGTTGCCGCAATCGATCACGACGTGCAACGGTCTGGCAAGACTGACATCTCCCCGTATGCGCTCAAGGTAGTCGGGCACGACATTGACGGTTTGTACACCGCCCTGACCGGAAATAAACTGTTGCGCCTCGATACGCTCGCGCAGCGACTGGATCGATTCGCCGGACAGCGTCTCGCCGTCGATCACAATTTTCAGGCCGTTGTAGTCGGGCGGATTGTGGCTGCCGGTGACCATCACGCCGGTCTGGGTATCCAGGTAGTAGGTTGCGAAATAGAGCACCGGGGTCGGCACACAACCGATGTCCCTGACATCACAACCGGTCGAGGTGATGCCCTCGACCAGCGCCTGTGACAGTGTCGGCCCGGACAGACGCCCGTCGCGGGCAACCACCACGGTATTGCGCCCGCGCTGCAGTGCCTCGCTGCCGATTGCCCGTCCGATCTGCCTTACGGTGCCTGTCGTCAGTGTCTGGTCGACCACGCCCCGGATATCGTAGGCCCGGAAGATCGACGGGTCGATCGGGGATTCATCGTCACGGATAGCCAGCGGATTTTCCTCGATCAGGATATCATCCGTTGAAATGGCGGAATCAAAACTGGCGCGTGATTCCGAACCTGCAGCCGCGTGCTGCGCTTCTCCCGGCGGGACCGCATCCTGCATGTATTCCCTGACCCGCTCGCGTGGCGCCCCGGCAGCCTGGACCGGCTTGCTCTTCTGGCCACCGGCCGCGATCTTGATCATGAAGTGCAGGGTACCTTCCATCTCTTTCAGTCCGGCGTCGTAATCGCGCTTGACGTGCCCGTCCTTGAAATCCTTCATCAGCGACACCATGCTGACCTCGTTCTGCCGCAGGCCGCGGTTGACGCCACTGAACAGCTGCATGACCAGCAGGATAAAGATGGCTGCAGCCACGGCAACGGCAATCAGCACCAGCAGACTGGCCTTGCCCAGGTAGACGAATTGTGAAATGGCAGGCCAGTAGGCGATCTGCCAGCGCGTGCCGCTGACTTTCCCGATGCGATCCGGGGTGCGTCCCTTGAACTGTCCGTCACCGTGTGTCGCGATCACGACCGGTTGTCCCTTGGCACCGGCCTGCTGCAACTCGACATAGCCGCTCATGCCCTCCAGTCCGGCCAGCGCACGCTGCAGGATGTCATTCGACAGGGACACCACGATGTGTCCGACGACGCCGCTGCCGGCAGGGTCCATGATGCGTCGTACGATGTTGACGTGTTGCTGGGGTGTATTGAACAGGTGTACCTCGGTAACGGGTGGCTCGGCACCCGATTCCGCTGCACGCATCTGTGCAATCGCGGCATAGCTCAGGGGTGGCGAACGGTTCTCGTCCACGCCATCGATGCCAGGCGGCAGCAACTGGACATTGATCGCATTGGGAAAC
>JABDRC010000221.1 GCA_013041945.1 Halobacteria archaeon | reverse complement strand
AGGCCGAAAAGGAGAAAACCAGGGAGATCAAGGACAGCCACCAAACGCTGCTGCGGGAAACCAGGCGCCTGCAGAATCGCTCGACAGTGAAACTGGGGGCGGCATTGACGGGGATTGCCGGCCTGGGCGTGCTGCTGTTATTTACCCAGTTCATGACGCTCGGCCTGCTGGCCGTGTCCGCGACCGGCGGCGCCCTGCTCGGCTACGGTATCAGGGCACGGCAGTACCCGGCAATTGATCGTACATCCGATAACGCGGCTGCTGGCAGTCTACCCGGGAAGCCAGCCGGTGAGGGACAGGTACTGGAAGGTGAAAAAATCGCACGGCCACACAAACCCGGTTAAGCGGCCCTGTAAACCATCGAAGTAATTACCGGTAACGCTATTATCAGTCTGCACACGCATCCGGATAATAGAAGTAGACAGCCGGATCGGCGCAGGCCATGCAGCCATTTGAATACGTCTTTGTCTCGGTGGAATCGCAGGGCGTGGTCACACACCTGATACCGGTATCCCTGGTTGCACAGACCGGTTGGTACACCTGGGGACACATCTCCGGCCTGGGATCCTTACACTCAACTGCCGACTCTTTTGGCCCCGGCGCGCCCCGGTCATGATGATTGCATGCCATCAGGACAATACTGCAGAGGGTAATGGACAGTCGGGTACCGAAAGACATCGCGGGTTTCATGGCAGGCGGCCTGGTGGATGGAGATGAGCAAGGGTAAGAGATAAAGGGGGTCGCTGACAATTGAATCCGGTTCTCATTTTTCACCAACCCCTTGAGGCGACTCTTCAATCTCCATACCTGACATAAGTCATTTTCGAGAGCGCGTAGCCGGCGTAGACAAGGAGCCCGGTTCCGCTGGTAAAGGTTAGCAGCGACCACGGGAAGCCGCGTTGAAACGCGACAGCCGACAAGCCGATGGTCAACATGGAAAATACCGCGATAACCAGCCCCCTCCTCCTGGTGTGGCTGTCTACGGTGTATTTAGCCTGGCAGTCCGGACATATGAAATAAGGTTTCAGGCTGTAGTGGGCGAACATGCTGCGATTGCGCATGCTGCTGTCACATACCGGACAATTCAACTTTGCTGTCATTCGGTCGTCACGCGGTGGGCCGGGAATACCTGTATTTATACCGCCCGGTGATGCCGCCTGCACCTGAAAATCTGCATCCGGCGACCCCGTTTCACGGTTCTTTCAGCTTGAGGTACATGACGTGGTCGATGAAATCCGAGACGTCCGTGCCTTCATAACCAGGCGGCGTCTGCACGCGGGTCACACCGAAGCGCGCCATGTCCTGCCGGGAGAGGAAATAATAATCGGGGACGCTATAGGGTGGCATCTTGCCGATCCAGCAAAGGTATTCATCGACGCCGATGTGTGCGAAGAAGTCGCGCTCCAGGCCGGTCAGTCGCTCCATTTCCTTATGCACCTGTTCGCTGGCGGTCGCGGCATCTTCACCGTAACGCTCCATTCTGCCGGCGATATCGTCCTGCCAGAGACCGGTCTGTTTCAGGTGATTGTAGTTGCCGTGCCAGGCGACAATCGCACCTGCACCAATGGACTTGCGGTGCCCCGCCGGAAACACATAGTTGGCGCAGGATGACAGGCAATACTCCGGCACCTCGACGTCGAGACGCTGCCTGAAAACCCACAATCCGAGGGCAATCCCGGCCTCCACCTCCCCGCCCGCGGAGGTAATCACCAGCCGGTTGACGGCCTTGCCCCGGACCGCCGCAAACAACCGCTGGTTCTGCACGGCACTGATGGGGCCCGTGTAGCGGGCTGAACCGCCCGCCACACTGATGCCAGCGCTCGCCGGACTGGCAATGCACAGCATGGCAGCAAGTATAAAAGAAAGAAAAATTGGGGCCGGATGCATTATAAATCCTATCAAACTGCTGCCAGTCACCCTGATCTGCAAATTCCGTGAATAACAGGTTAACAGGGAACAGACCACGTTTCAGGCACGCCGGCCAACAGGCAATAGAGTTCTATCGGATGTTCAACCGGAACTCCGCGCCGGGCTCGCGGTTGACCACATCCACCTGTCCACCCATGGCCCTGGCAAGCTGGTGCACCAGCGCCAGGCCGATGCCGGTGCCCACGGTCTCGCGGGTGAGTTCGTTCTCTGAACGGTAGAACAGTTTGAAGATCTTTTTCATCTGGTCTGCGGGCACGCCGGGGCCGTAATCCCGCACGCTGAACTGCACACTGCCGTCACGCAGTCGCTGACAGCCGATGTCGATCACTTTCTGTTCCGCACCGGCGGAAAACTTGATGGCGTTGTCCACCAGGTTGATAAAGATCTGGATAAACCAGTCCGGGTCGGCCTGGATGACGGCCTGCCCTGCGTCCGGCGCGCAGTGCATGTTCAGCTCAAAGCCGGCACGTTCAATCTGCGAGGAAACCCGGGAGCGGATGCCATCCATCAGCTCGGCCACGGCCAGGGGGGTTTTGTCCACCTGCAGACTGTTACGGGTCATGCGCGCCAGCTGCAGTACATTGGCGATCAACCGTGACAGGCGCTCGCTTTCATCGAAGATATAATCGTAGTAGATCTTTTTCTTTTCATCCGTTGCCCAGCCCTCGCGCAGCATCTCGCCGTACATGCGGATCGAGGTAAGCGGGGTTTTCAGTTCATGGCTGACGGCGGAGACGAAATCCTGCTGTTGCCGCGTGAGGTCGATCTGCCCCGCCCCCAGCCGGTACATCAGGTAGAATCCGCCGCACAGCACCAGCAGCAGGATCACCGCAAGCCAGGTAATCAGCCGGCCGCCGGCCCCCGCCGGCAACCGGTTGATACTCATTATCAGTTCCACGTCGTCCAGCGGCGCCGTCAGACGCGTCTGGTAAAGCAGTGTCCCGCGCAGCTCATCCGCGCTGGACAAATACTCGCGCGCCGCCCGACCGCTGAAGGCCGAGAACACATCACCCCGCCAGGCCACCAGCAGGTCGCTCATTCCTGACAGCGTCGTGTCGAGGAACATCGTTTCAATCAGGCCACGGACAAAGGGCTGCTGTTCGATCAGGGCGCCCTGTATGTAACGCTGACCATCGCGCCAGACCTTGCGGAACAGCACAAAATGCCCGCTGTCGAGCAGGCTGAATTCGAACGGATCGATCTCGCTCTCGAAGGTGCGGATGCGGATTTCGCTTGCAGGCCTTGACGGCGCCGGGGCGTCGGCCTCACGCACACCGGAAAACATCGCGGCGCCGGCCTCAACCTCCGGTTCCGGCAGGACGCTGCGTTCCTTGCGCGCGCGCTTGGTAACCACGGGCGCCCCACTCGCAGCCGGACGCCGGACGGCATCGGCCGATTCAGTCTGGTAGCGGTAATCCAGCTGCAGGTCCTCG